>NZ_JBYTBE010000009.1:0-157872 GCF_058788955.1 Roseateles sp. FW301-B2 | reverse complement strand
CCCCGCCACCATCGCCCTGCGCGTGGCCAGCGATGGCCTGACGCCCACCACCCTGGCCACCAGCCAGGTCAGGATCAGCGGCACGCCGCGGCGGGTGCGGCCGCTCAGCGCCTCGCGCGACGCCGGCCAGGCGGCCGGCACGCTGAACGTGCAGGCCGACGAGGTGGTGCGCGTCGAGTACGAGAACGGCCTGGTGATGTGGGTGCGCGCCGACGACCTGCTGCGCGACCGCGGCCGCAAGGGCGCGCAGCGCGGCGATGGCGAGGCCAGCTGGGAGATCGACGCCGGCGCGCGCATCGGCGCCTACCGCGACGACATCCAGCCCAGCAGCGAGCGCGGCCTGCTGAGCCTGGGCATCAAGGCGCTGGACTTCATCGGCATCGACCTGGCCGGCGCCACCGCGCGCAGCATCGGCCTCACGTTCGAACGAAAGCAGCTCGGCAACGAACCCGGCCTCTACCGCGTGGCGCTGCAGCCGCAGCTGGGCATGAGCGCGGTGGCCGACGGGCCCGCCAGCATGAAGAGCGATGCGCCGGTGCTGCTGTTCCTGCACGGCACCATGTCCAGCTTTGCCGGCAGCTATGCGGCACTGGCCGCCACCGCAGCCAGCACCACCGATGAGGGCGGCCGCGCCGCCGCGGCGCTGCGCCAGCAGATCGCGCAGCGCTATGGCGCCGAGGTCTATGCCTGGGAGCATCGCACGCTCAGCGAGAGCCCGATACGCAATGCGCTGGAGCTGGTGAAGCAGCTGCCGGTGGGGGCGCAGCTGCACCTGGTGTCGCATTCGCGCGGCGGCCTGGTGGGCGAGTTGCTGACCCTGGGCCAGCGCGCGCGCAGCGGCGACGACCCGCTCAATGCCGCCCTGCTGGACCAGCTGTTCGCGCAGGACGGCACCGCGGCCGAGCAGCTGGGCCTGGGCGCCCTGATCGGCGAGGCCGCCAAGCTGCGCAGCGGCGGCTACCAGGAAGACCGCCGGCTGCTCGGCGAGCTGCTGACCCAGCTGGACGAGCGCCGCATCCGCGTGCTGCGCTTTGCGCGCGTGGCCTGCCCGGCGCGCGGCACTACCCTGGCCTCCGGCCGCCTGGACCGCTGGTTGAGCGTCCTTGACACGGTGCTGGGCAAGCTCGTGCCCGGCGGCCTGTTCGGCGACGCGATGGACTTCCTGCTGGCGGTGGTGAAGGAGCGCACCGACCCGCGCACCCTGCCCGGCCTGGAGGCAATGATGCCGGGCTCGGCGCTCACGCGCCTGCTGCAGACACCCGGGCTCACGACCAGCGCCGACCTCAGCGTGATCGCCGGCGACATCGAGGGCAAGGGCCTGCTGGGCCAGCTCAAGCTGCTGGCGATCGACTGGTTCTACGCCGCCGACCACGACCTGGTGGTCAACACCGCCTCGATGCTGGGCGGCATCGCGCGGCCGGCGGGCGGCGCGCGCTACCGCCGCGACCAGGGCGAGCAGGTCTCGCACTTCAACTACTTCCGCAACAAGCTCTCGATCGACTGGCTGGCCGCCGCGCTGGCGCGCAAGGACGGCAGCGACGCCGGCTTCCTGCCCATCGCCGAAGCGATGGAAAAGCCCGAGGCGCCGAGCTGGTGGAAGGCGGTCAGCGCCAGCCGCGCGGCCAGCACGCCACGGCCGATCGCCATCGTCGTGCCCGGCACCATGGGCAGCGCGCTCAAGGCCAGGGGCGATCCGATCTGGCTGGAATACTGGCCGCTGCTGAAGGGCGGGCTGGGCGAGATCGGCATCGAGGCCGGCGATATCGAGGCGGTGGACCTGCTGGGCGATTTCTACGGCCCGCTGCTGGAGCATCTGACGCGCACCCACCGCGTCGAGATCCTGCCCTATGACTGGCGGCTCTCGGTACGCGAGGCCGCCCAGCGCCTCACCGCCAAGCTCGAGGCGGTGCTGCCCGAGGCCGAGCGCAGCCACCAGCCGGTGCACATCGTCGCGCATTCGATGGGCGGCCTGGTGGCGCGCGCCATGATCGCCGATGGCGGCGCCGGCGCGCAGGCCTGGCGGCGCCTGTGCGCGCTGCCGGCCAGCCGGCTGCTGATGCTGGGCACGCCCAACCGCGGCTCGCACGAGGCGGTGCGTTGGCTCACCGGCAACAACCCCACCCAGGCCAAGCTGATCCTGCTGGACCTGACGCGCGGCGCCGATGGCGTGATCGATATCGTGCGGCGCTTCCCCGGCCTGGCCGAGCTGCTGCCCTGGGACCAGGAGCCCAACCCCTGGGCCCAGTCCGCCACCTGGAAGGCGCTGAAGAAGGAGATCAACGCCAGCTGGACGCCGATCGAGGACGCGGTGCTGCGCCAGGCCGCCGCCACCTGGAAGCTGCTGCGCGACGCCGCCATCGACCCCGAGCACATGATTTACGTGGCGGGCTGCCAGAGCGCCACCGTGGTGGACCATGAGGTGGTGGACGAGGGCTGGGGCCTGGCGCGCAAGAAGCTGCGCTGGATCGCCAGCAGCGAGGGCGATGGCACGGTGCCCTGGGCCTCGGGGCGGCTCAAGGATGTGCGCACCTTCTACGCGCCCGACACCGGCCACGACCAGCTCTGCAGCAATGCCGACGACCGCAGCATCTTCCGCGGCTATGTGGACCTGCTGCTGAGCGGCAACACCGATCAGCTCTCCAGCACGCCGCCGACGCGCGCGCGCGCCGGCGGCGCGGCCGAGCGCTTCGTGCTGCCGGAGCTGCCGGTGTTCGACGAGCTGCCCGACGCGGCGGCGCTGCGCGGGCTGGGCTTCGGCGGCACGCGCGCACGCCGGCGCGGCGCCGGGGCCAGGCCGCAGAGTGCGCGCCTGCGCGTCAGCCTGCGCCATGGCGATCTGCGCTACGCGCGCCACCCGGTGCTGGTGGGCCATTACCAGGACGACACCATCGTCAGCGCCGAGGCCTCGCTGGACCAGCGCCTGCGCGGCCGGCAGGCGCTGGGCCCGCTCACGCGCAAGCGCGAGCTGGGCCTCTACCCGGGTGCGGCGGGCAGCCATGCGGTGTTCTTCAACGAGATCGCCGAGCGCTCGCCCAGCGGCGCCCTGGTGGTGGGTCTGGGCCAGGTGGGCGAGCTCTCGCCCGGCCGCCTCGAGGCCGGGGTGCGCGACCTGCTGCTGGACTACGCGCTGCAGCTGCTGCAGCGCGATGCCCTGGCCCGCAAGGGCGCGCCGCGCGACCAGGACAAAGACGGCCGCATCAGCGCCAGCCTCAGCAGCCTGCTGGTGGGCACCGGCGCCAGCAGCCTGTCGCCGCAGGAATCGATGGAAGCGGTGCTGCGCGGCGCGCTGGCCGCGAACCGCAAGCTCGAGGACGCGCAACTGGACCAGCAGGTGCTGATCGATGGCGTGGAATTCGTCGAGCTGTTCCAGGATCTCGCCATCGGCGCCGCCAAGGACCTGGCACGCCTGCTGGCCAGCGCCGAGCTCGGGCCCAAGCTACACTGGCCCTGCCCGGTGGTCGAGGAAGGCGAGGGCCGGCTGCAGCGCAGCCGCTTCGACGCCGACCAGAGCTGGTGGCAGCGCATCGAGATCACCGAGGACCGCAAGGCCGACCGGCTGCGCTTCGTCGTCACCGGCGACCGCGCGCGCGCCGAGGCGATCCTGGCCTTCGGCCAGCTGCGCCTGGCGGACGGCTTCATCGCCCAGGCCTGCGGCAGCGCCGGCAACAACAGCGAGGTCTCCAAGACCCTGTTCGAGATGCTGCTGCCGAACCGCCTCAAGGAGAGCGCGCCCGACCAGCGCGCCATGGTGCTGCTGCTCGACGAGGCCTCGGCGCGCTTTCCCTGGGAGCTGCTGGAAGACCGCTGGAGCCATCTGGGCCGACCGCCGGCGGTGGTCAGCGGCATGGTGCGCCAGCTCAAGACCGAGCTGTTCCGCGCCCAGCCCAACTACGCCTACCAGAACAGCGTCTACGTGGTGGGCAACCCCGACCTGGACGGCTGGGACGGCTTTGTCGACCTGCCGGGCGCGCGCCAGGAGGCCGAGCAGGTGCGCCAGCTGTTTGCCCAGGGCGGCTACGACGTCACGGCCAGCATCGACGCCAACGCCTCCAGCATCCTCACCGGCCTGCACGGCCGGCCGCTGCGGGTGTTGCATCTGGCCGGCCATGGCGAGCACGAGTTCGAGGTCGCGCAGGAGGCCGCGCCCGCCGAGCTCAGCATCACCCTGCCCGATGGCAGCAGCGCCCAGCGCCTGCCGGAGCGCCGGAAGTACTCCGGCATGGTGATCGGCAAGGGCGTCTTCCTGACGCCAGGTGACGTGGAGCAGATGCGTTATGTGCCCGAGCTGGTGTTCGTCAACTGCTGCAAGCTGGGCAAGACCGGCGGCAGCCTGGGCGGGCAGAACCTGCTGGCCGCCAACCTCGGCGTGGGCTTCATCCGCATGGGGGTGCGTGCGGTGATCTGCGCCGGCTGGGCGGTGGACGATGCCGCCGCCCTCACCTTTGCGCAGTCCTTCTACGGCGCCATGCTGGACGGCAAGACCTTTGGCCAGGCCGTGCTGGAGGCGCGCCGCGCCGCCTGGGAGCGCCACCCCGGCGCCAACACCTGGGGCGCCTACCAATGCTATGGCGACCCGGGCTACCGCCTGGTGCGCGAGGATGGCGAGGCCGAGCGCGCCGCCAGACCGCCCTTCTGCTCGGCCGCCGAGCTGGTGGTGGAGCTGCGCAACCGCGCCGAGGACACGCGCATGCAGTCCAAGGAAAAGGACTGCGACGAACCCGCGCTGCAGGCCCAGCTGCGCGCCCGCATCGACGCCCTGCTCAAGCGCATTCCCGCGCAGGACCGCGCCGACTGCCGCACCGGCGACTGGCTGGCGCGCGCGGACGTCTGCGCGGCGCTGGGCTTTGCCTATGGCGAGGGCAATATGTTCGAGGACGCACTCGTCTGGCTGGACAAGGCGCTCGCCTCCGACCAGGGCGAATGCCCGGTGCGCGCGGCCGAACAGGCGGCCAACTACCGCGTGCGCCTGGCCGCACTCGAATGGGTGGCGCTGCGCCAGCGCGCGGGCGCCGGGGCGGGGCCCGGCCTGCAGCTGCAGCGCCGCGCCATCGCCGAGCGCATCGAGCAGGCGCTGCGCGAGCTCGACGTCATCAATGCGCGCGCCAGCAGCGGCGAGCGCCTCAAGCTGATGGGCAGCGCCTGCAAGCGCCTGGCCTGGGTGCAGATCGAGCATGGCCGCAGCGAGGCCCTGCTCAATATGGCCGCCTACTACCGCCAGGCCTTCGACGCCCGGCCCGACGCCTACGCCTTCAGCAACTGGGCCCTGGCCTGCCTGCTGCTGGAGGCCTACGACCCGGCCTATGCGCGCGGCGACTGGCATGCCGCGCTCGACACCCAGTGCGAGCAGCAGGCCAGCGCGGCCGGCGCCGAGCTGGAGGCCTCGCCCAGCTTCTGGGGCGAATGCGCGCTGGGCGACCTGGCGGTGGTGCAGCTGCTGCTGGCGGCGCGCGACAGCGAGCGCTGCGCGGCGCTGGCACAGGCCGCCACGGCGCGCTACGAGGCCGCGCTGGCGCGCGGCGCCAGCCTGCGCGAGGCCGCCACGATCCAGGAGCATCTGGACTTCCTGATCGAGCTCACCGGCGAGCGGCGCGCGCCCTGGGACCTGGCCGTGCATGAAGCGCTGCAGACGATGCGGCGCGCCGTTTGACCGCAGGGAGGCTTACCCATCATGGCAGGACAAGATCTCAGCAAGGCCGCGCTGGCCAGCCTCAGCACCGCCACGGTGCGGCCCGAGGACCTGATCGCGCCCAACTTCCAGCTCTACGAGCTCACCGTCTCGGAGCTGGCAGCGCGGCGCGGCATCGACAACGCCCTCCACGACGACGCGGCCCTGCGCAGCGCCGTGCACCTGGCGCGCGCGGTGCTGCAGCCGATACGCGATCGCTTCGGGCGCTTCACGCCCAACAGCGTGTACCGCAGCCAGGCGCTGGAGCGCCTGCTGAAGGACCGCCCGGCCAGCTGGATCTCGACCAGCCAGCACACCGAGGGCCGCGCCTGCGATGTCGAGATCGCCGGCATGGCCACGCTGGAGCTGGCGCGCTGGGCGAGCGCGAACCTGCCCGACTACGACCAGATCATCTGCGAGTGCTACGACCCGCGCAAAGGGCCCAACTCGGGCTGGGTGCACATCTCGCTGCTGCCGCCCGGCATGGGCAAGAACCGGCGCCAGCTGCTCAGCTATGTGGTCGATGCGGCGAGCGACAAGCTGGTCTACGTGGAAGGCCTGCAAGCCGCCATGGGCTGAGGCCGCGGGCGGCCACAAATTTGCGGTGGACGGGATGTTTGGGCGTTAGGATGGTCTGGCGCGGTGTGCGCCATGAGCCGGGGAAAGCCCATGGTGCGCGCTATTGCCCACCACCCAAGAGGCAGCCATCATGTTCAGTTCATTCAAGATCAAGACGCTGATCGCGTCCACCCTCGGGCTATTGATGGTGCTGGTCAGCATCGTCGGCGGCCTCGGCCACTACGGCGCCAGCCATACCGAGGCGGTTTACAAGGACCTGCTGCTGCGCGATGCCCGCTCCGAACGGGCACTGGCGCAGATCAAGTGGCAGATGGAAACCAACCGCAGCCAGATCCTGCAGGCGCTCCAGCACAACCCGGGCTTTGAGTGGGCCAAGCTGCACGACCACCCGCTCGACTTGCACTTTGCGGCCATCAAGTCCGGCAGCGAGGAGCTGCGCAAAGCCTGGGACGACTACAGCGCCACCATGGCCGACGAGGCCGAACGCCGACTCGCGCGCGAATGGTTCGACAAGAGTGGCGGACTGGGTCTGGTGGCGGTGGACGAGGCGGCCGGCCTGGTGCGCAGCGGCGCATGGGACGGCGCCGAGGCGGTGCTGATCAAGACCATCAACCCGGGCTACCGCAGCGGCAACGCCGCGGCCGCCGAGCTCTCCAAGTTGCTGGGCGCGCGCGCTCGGGCCAACCAGGCGCAGGTCGCGCAGGATCTGAGCCGGCAGCGCCTGCTGATGTGGGCCGCCTCGCTCGCCGCGTTGGCGCTGGCGGCCGCTTGTGGCCTGCTGCTGGTGCGCGGCATCACCGCGCCACTGGACCAGGCCATCGCGGTAGCCAACCGGGTGGCAGGTGGCGACCTCAGCGTGCGCATCGAGGTGCGCGGCAACAACGAGCTGAGCACGCTCCTGCATGCGCTGCAGGCGATGACGGACAGCCTGGGCCGCATCGTGCTGAGCGTGCGCTCGGGCAGCGACAGCATTGCCACCGCCGCCGGCCAGATCGCCACCGGCAACCAGGACCTCAGCCAGCGCACCGAGCGGCAGGCCTCGAACCTGCAGCAGACCGCCTCGGCGCTTGAGCAGATCAATGGCACGGTGCGCAGCAGCGCGGATACCGCGCGCGAGGCCACGCGGCTCGCCAGCGCGGCCAGCCTGGTCGCGCGCGAGGGCGGCGAGGTGGTGGGGCGCGTGGTCGCGACGATGGACGAGATCACCGCGTCGAGCCGCAAGATCGCCGACATCATCGGCGTGATCGATGGCATCGCCTTCCAGACCAATATCCTGGCGCTGAATGCGGCGGTCGAGGCGGCGCGCGCCGGCGAGCAGGGGCGCGGGTTCGCCGTGGTGGCCGGCGAGGTGAGGCTGCTGGCCCAGCGCAGCGCCCAGGCCGCCCGCGAGATAAAAAGCCTGATCAACGACAGCGTCGAGAAAGTGCAGGCCGGCAGCCAACTAGTCGGTGATGCCGGCGCCACCATGGCCGGCATCGTCGATCAGGTCCGCAAGGTCAACGAACTCATCAGCGGCATCAGCACCGCCACCCAGGAACAGACCAGTGGCATGAGCCTGGTGGGCGACGCCGTGACCCGGCTCGATCAGGCCACGCAGCAGAACGCCGCGCTGGTCGAACAGAGTGCGGCGGCCTCGCAAAGCCTGCGCGAACAGGCGGCGCAGTTGGTCAACGCGGTGAGCGCGTTCAGGTTGGGATAGGCATCGTTGATGCCGCGCAAACCCATGTGTCGCCGGCTTTGACTTGGCCGCGGATAGCGCCAAATACTTGCTTGCGACCGTCCGGCGCCGTCTGGCGCTGCACGGGCGATCTTGCCGCAACCCGCGGCTTATGGAGGACCATCATGAGCTCCCTGATCACTCGCAGCCATCTGTTCGACGACCTGCTGCGCGATTTCAACACCGGCTTCTACGTCCGGCCCCTGCACGGCGACCCGCTGCCCTCGCCCGACAAGATCAAGATCGACGTGAAGGAGTCGGCCGAGCTCTTCACCGTGCATGCCGAACTGCCCGGCGTGAACAAGAACGACATCAAGGTTGCCGTGGACGGCAATATGGTGACCGTCAGCGCCGAGGTGAAGCAGTTCGACGCGCGTAGCCGCGATGAGAAGTCGCTGCGCGAAGAGCGCTATTTCGGCACCGTGTCGCGCAGCTTCCAGCTCGGCACCGAGGTCGATGAAGGCCATGCCAGCGCCAAGTACGAGAACGGCATCCTGACGCTCACCCTGCCGAAGAAGCAGGGCACGGGCAGCCGCCAGCTGAAGATCGACTGAGCGCGCTCAGCCCAGCGCTGCGGCCAGCTGCTCGGCCACGTCGTTGTCGAAGCTCATCAGCAGCTCGGGATCCTGAGCGCTGGCGGCGGCGTGCAGCACCTCGGCAATGCAGCGCTGTTGCGCGGCGCTGGCCGGCTGCTTGAGCCTGGCCTCCAGCCGCGCCACGGTGGCCTCGCGCAGGCGCGCCGAGCCGAGCACATGCCAGGCGTAATCGATCTCGTAGCGTTCCACCGCCTGCTGCAGGCTCTCGCCGTCCAGCCGCGCCTCGGCTGCGAAATGGTTCAGGCTGCGCGTGCTCAGCGCAGCGATCACGGTGGCGAGCAGGGCGGCGTGGTCTTGCGGGGCGATGGCTTCGGCTGGCGTGGGTGGGTTCATGTCGATGGATCTTGAGCCCACGAAAGAGGAATCAGAGCAAGCCGGTCCATGGGCGGACCGGCCGGGCAAGAGGCGGATTGTGCCTGTTCGGCCCGCGCCGGCCTTGCAGCCATGTATCGCTAGCCCGCCAAGCCCCAGACCTGCAGCACCGACTCCCGCACCGCCGTGAGCGCCGGCAGCTCGGCTGCCGCCTGCGGGCCGACCCAGCACAGCCAGGTTTGCCCGCGCCAGCCCGGCCAGACCCGGCCCTGCCCCTGGCGCTCGAGTTCCTCGGCCTGATCGCGCCGCATCAGCCCCGCGCCCAGGCCACTCGCCACCATGGCGCGCATCGCCGCTTCGGTATCGGCCATGGGGCCGACCGGCAACTCCCTGCCCACGCTGCGAAACAGCGTCTCCAGCTGCAGACGCAGGCCGCATTCGGTCGGCGTCGCCACCCAGGGCAGCTCGGTCAGGGCGCTGAGCGAGCCGGGCAGGTTGTCGGCCCGCCACTGCGGCGGCAGCATCGCGACGATGTCGACCGGCGTCAGGCGCAGCACCTCCAGGCCATCCAGCTGCGCCTGCTCGTTGAGCACATAGGCACAGTCCAGCTCGCCGCGCCGCACCGCCTGCATGGTGCGCAGCGACAGGCCCTGTTGCAGCTGCAGCGCCACCTGCGGATGCCGTTCGGCCAGCTGCACGAACACCTCGCCCAGGCGCAGCGAGACCGGATCGCTCACCGTGCCCATGCGCACCGCGCCGCGCGCCTGCCCGCGGATCTGCGCCGCAGCCGCCTGCAGGGCCTGCGAGGCGGCGATGGTGCGCTGCGCCTCGGCCAGCAGGCGCTGGCCCGCGACGGTGAGCGACATGCCGCGTGCGGTGCGGTCGAACAGCCGCACGCCCAGCTCGTCTTCCAGCGCCTTGAGCTGGGCGCTCACGGCCGGCGGGCTGGTGAACACCCGCTCGGCCGCACGCGTGAGATTGCCCTCCGCCGCCACGGCGATGAATGTCTTCAGCTGGTAGATCTCCATGCCGCCATTCTGCCCAGGCGGGTCGTGGCCGCATGTCGAAATTCCGAACGGCGCGTGCCGCCGAAGCAAATGGACCGGCGCGGCCGGCATCGCCAGACTGCAGCCATCCACCACTCCGCATCGCGCCACGCGCGCCTGCCGTCCTCACCACCATGCCTACCGCGCTCGCTCCCGTCGTCGCCCTGCTCTGCGCCACCAGCGCCTGGGGCAGCCTGTTTCTTGTCGGCAAGCCGCTGCTGAGCGTGCTGGACCCGCTGTGGTTCACCGTCATTCGCTATCTGCTGGCCGCCCTCCTGCTCGGCGCGCTGGCCCAGCTCTTCGGCTCGACGCCCTGGCGCAAGCTGCGCGCCCGGCTCGGCCGCCTCACGCTGCTGGGGCTGGCCGGCTACGGCTTCTTCAGCGTGCTGGTGTTCTACGGCCTGGCGCGCTCGCTGCCCTCGCATGGCGCGGTCATCATGGCCAGCATGCCCTTCACCACCCTGCTGCTGCGCTGGGCGCTGGACGGGCAGCGCCCCTCGGCCATGTCGCTGGTCGGCGCCGCCATGGCATTGGCCGGCGTGGCCACCGTGGCCAATGTCTTCAGCCCGGCGCAGGCGGCCGACGCGCCCATGCTGCTGGGCGATCTGCTCAGCCTGGCCGGCACCCTGGGCTGGGTGCTGTACACGCGCGGCGCCGCCGCCATGCCCGAGCTGAGCCCGCTTGAATACACGGCACTCACGGCCGTGGCGGCCTGGCCCTGGATGCTGCTGGCCGCGCTCGTGGCCACGCTGCTGGGCCTGGCGCCGGCCCCGGCCATCGGCGTGCTGGCAAGCCGGCTGCCAGCGCTGCTCTACATCGCCGTGCTGCCCACCGTGCTGGCGGCCATGGCCTTCAATTTCGGCGTCCGCCGCCTGGGCGCCGTGGCCGGCACGCTGTTCATCAATATGGTGCCGGTCTCGGTGCTGGGCGTACATGCCTTGATGGGGCAGACACCGAGCGCGGCGGAACTGGGCGGTGCGGGGCTGGTGGCGCTGGCCTTGGCGGTGAATGCCTGGGCGGGGAGGAAGCTGACGGCTGGTGTGGGCGGCCATGCGGCAAGGCGGCCGCAAACGGGCGCTGCGGGTTGTGCCTGCTCGGCTTAGGCCGATCAGTCATCCTCCGTGCCCTCCCAGGCACTTCGGACCGTTGCTGCGCAACGTCCTATGGCAGCCACTGGCTGCCATAGAGCGAACGTGGTTCTCATCCGCTCCGCGAACCGCCAAACGAAAATGGCTCCCACGAGGGGAGCCATTTGCGTTTGGTGGCCTGGGGCGGAATCGAACCACCGACACGCGGATTTTCAATCCGCTGCTCTACCAACTGAGCTACCAGGCCTTGTCTAGTCACCGCTGCTTGGTGGCTTTTTCAAGCCGCCCAAATCAGCGAAGACCAAGAGTGTAGCACTAAATTCCGCTGTTGCGCTTGTTTCTTGTGAGATCGACACCCAGCTGCTTGAGCTTGCGGTACAGATGGGTGCGCTCGAGGCCGGTCTTCTCGGCCACGCGGGTCATCGAGCCGTTCTCCTTGGCGAGGTGGAATTCGAAGTAGCTCTTCTCGAAGGCATCGCGCGCCTCGCGCAGCGGCCGGTCCAGCTCGAACACCTGCTCGGAGGCCAGGCCCTGGGGCGGCAGGGCCACCGCGGGCGCCACGCTCAGGCCGGTGGGCGCATGCGAGATGGGCAGGCCGCCCACCATGTCGTTGCGCTCGAAGCTGGCCATCGTCACCGTGGGCGCGGGGCGCGGCGCGGTCTTCACCAGGGCCTGCTCCACCGCACGCAGCAGCTTCTGCAGGGTGATGGGCTTTTCGAGGAAGGCGATGGCACCGAACTTGGTGGCTTCCACCGCGGTGTCGATGGTGCCGTGGCCGCTCATCATGATCACCGGCATCGAGAGCTGGCCCGAGCTGCCCCACTCCTTCAGCAGCGTGATGCCATCGACATCGGGCATCCAGATGTCCAGCAGCACCAGGTCCGGGCGCATGCGCTCGCGCACGCTGCGGGCCTGGGCGGCGTTCTCCGCCAGTTCGATGGTGTGCCCCTCGTCGGAGAGGATTTCAGACAAGAGGGCTCGGATGCCCAGTTCGTCGTCGACTACAAGAATGGTTGCCATGTATGCCTACTGTTCACGCGGGCCGGCGCGTTTCTGGCGTCTCGGCCGGGCTCGGTGCAGTCGCGAGTTTTGAAAATGATAACGAAACTTGAGCGCCCACTACCGGCAGCGCCTCGTCGCCTTCCTTGTGCAGATTCACCAGGCGGATGCGGGCGCCATGTTCATCTGCGATTTTCTTCACCACCGCCAGCCCGAGGCCGGTGCCCTTGGACTTGGTCGTCACGTAAGGCTCGAAGGCCCTCTTGAGCACCTTCTCCGCAAAACCGGGCCCATTGTCCGTCACTTGCAGACGCAGGCCGCGCAGCTCTCCGGCATCGCTGAAAGCCTTCTGCGTGCGCACGGTCACATGGCCGTCGGGCCGCTCGCTCACGGCGTCGAGCGCGTTCTGCACCAGGTTGTGGATGACCTGGCGCAGCTGGGTGGCGTCGCCGTTGATGAGGGGCGGCTCGCTCGTCAGCTCGGCATGCAGGCGGCCGGCTTCCTGCGCCGGCGCGTAAAGCATCAGCACCTCGCTCACCAACGCGTTCAGGTCCAGGCCCTTGAGGCTGGCGGCGGGCAGGCGCGCGTAATCGCGGAACTCGTTCACCAGCTGCTTCATCGCCTGCACCTGGTTGACGATGGTGGCCACCGAGCGCACCAGCATGGCCTGGTCGGTACCCTCGAGCTTGGCCTCGAGCTTGTGCTGCAGGCGCTCGGCGGAGAGCTGGATGGGCGTGAGCGGGTTCTTGATCTCGTGCGCCAGGCGGCGCGCCACCTCGCTCCACGCCTGGGAGCGCTGGGCTGAGACCACCTCGGAGATATCGTCGAACACCATCAGGCGCGCATCATGCGGCAAGGATGCGCCTCGCACCAGCAGGGTTAGCACGTCCTGGCTCTGGTCCAGCTGCAGCTCGAACGCCTCTTGCCAATGGTCGCGCTCGCCCGCGCCCTCGGTGCCCAGCCGGGTGCCGGCATTCATGTCGTAGCGCTGCCAGACCGCCTTGGCAAAGGCCGCCAGCTCCGGCACCTCGTCCAGCTGCCGGCCGCGGTAGGCCGCCAGCGGCAGCTTGAGGATGCGGGTGGCGCCGGGGTTGACGGTGTCGATGCGCTGCTGGGCATCGAACACGATCACGCCGGCGGTGAGGTTGTCCAGAATCGTCTGCAGATTGGTGCGCGCGCTCTCCAGCTGGGCCACGCTCTGCTCCACCAGGCCGCGCGCATCGGCGAGCTGCTGGGTCATGTCGGCGAAGGAACGCGTCAGGCCGCCCAGCTCGTCGCGCGAGCTCAGCACCGGCTTGCGCGTCAGGTCGCCCTGCGCCACCTGGCGCACGCCATCGGCCAGCAGCAGCAGCGGGCGCGCCAGCTGGTTGCCCAGCGTCACCGCCAGCAGCAGTGCGGCAAACACCGCCAGCACCAGCACCAGGGTCAGGGTGCCCAGGTACATGCGGCGCAGGCCGTCGCGCTCGAGGCCGCGCTGCAGGTACTCGGCATTCGCCGCCTGCACCGCCAGCGCATTCGCCACCATGCTGGCGGGCAGGGCCTGCACCACCATCAGGTAGCGGTCGCCGCCGCCCAGGCTGAGATCGCTGGAGGGCAGCAGGGCCAGCGCGCGCAGGCGCGGCGGGTCTTCCTCCAGGCTGTCGATCTTGCTCACCAGGCCCCGGGCACGTGCCTGGCGCAGCAGCTCGGGCTGGGGCCGGTCGGGGGTGAGCGAATGGGTGTCACCGCCCACGCCCACCAGGATCTGGCCGTTGGGCCCCACCAGGGCCACGGTGCGCGCCGAGAGCTGCTCGCGCACGCGCTCCAGCGCCAGCGTCTGCGGCATGCTGTTGAGCTCGGCCAGGCGCTCGGCGGCGCTGCGCGTCTTCACGCCCAGGTCGTCCACCAGACTGTCCAACGTGCCCTGGCCCAGCTTGAGGCCGGCGTCCAGCGCGCTGGCCAGCTTCACATCGAACCAGCTCTCGATGCTGCGGTTCACGAACTGGTAGGAGACGGTGTAGATCAACAGCCCCGGCACCACCCCCACCAGCGCGAAGATGGCCGCCAGCTTGAGCAGCAGGCGGCTGCCGAACTTGCCGCGCTTCACGCGTATCACCAGGCGCACCGCGGCGATGCCGATCACCAGCACCAGCAGCGCCGCCACCACCACGTTGAGCCAGAACAGCCAGACATAGTGGCGCTCGAAGAAGCCGCGCGGCGCGGTGGCGCCGATCGAGAGCAGGAAGGCCAGCACCCCGCAGGCGCCGGTCACCGCCACCAGGGAGACCACCCAGGCCCAACGCGCCGCTTTTGTCATGGCGCCAGCTTGGCGCTGAAGTCCGGGTTCAGGTTCAGCGTGCGCTCAACCTTCAGGTCCCAGCCCTGCGGCGCGCCCAGGCCGATCTGCATCGGCCGCGGCAGCTGGCTGGTGTCGAGCTTGTAGCTGAACTCCAGGTAGTAGCGGCCGTCGTCCTCCAGCTCCTTGGCCTCGGCGATGCGCCAGCCCGACACGCCGCGCAGCGAGGCCACCGCCTCGGCCAGGCTCTCGTAGCTCTGGTTCAGGCCGCCGGTGCTGACGCGGTACTGCCGGGTCAGCGGCTGCCAGGCCAGGCGCCAGCTGCGCGAGGCGCGCGCCACGCGGGCATCGCGCCAGTACCAGCGGTTGCGCAGCACCGCCGCCTCGGCGGAGAAATAGATCGGCACGCCCTTGGCCAGCGCCTCTTCCACCGGCTTGGGCAGCTCGAAACGGGTGCTGAAGTTGAGCGCCAGGCCATCATCCACGCGCTCGGTGCTGAGCTGGTTCAGCAGCACGCCGTCGGCGCGCGCCAGCCCCAGACCCAGGCCGAGCCACAGCAGCAGCCCGGCCAGCCACAGCAGCGCCCGGCCCGGGCGGGCGGCGCTGGCGGGCCTGGAGGTGGACGAGAAGGGCGTGCTGAGGATCAAGGCGCGGTTCAGGCTTGCTTGGTGATGAGGGCGTAGTAGAAGCCGTCCAAAGCCGCGGCTCCCTCCACATGCGTCTCATTGTCGGCCAGGGGCAGCAGGTGACCCGTGACGCCTTGCACCGCGATGGACTTGGCATCGGCATGGCGTTGCAAAAACGCGTCGGTCTGCGCCTGGCCCTCGGCCTTGAACACCGAGCAGGTGGCGTAGACCAGGCGGCCGCCCGGCTTCAGCGTGGGCCACAAGGCCTCCAGCAGCTCGGCCTGGATGGCCGCCAGCTGGGGGATGTCGCCCGGCCGGCGCAGCCAGCGCACGTCCGGGTGGCGGCGCACGATGCCAGAGGCGCTGCAGGGCGCATCCAGCAGGATGGCGTCGAAGGGCCGGCCATCCCACCAGGCGGCGGGCTGGCGCGCATCGGCGGCCTTCAACGTCGCGCGCTGCCCCAGGCGGTCGAGGTTCTGCTGCACGCGCTGCAGGCGCTTGGGGTCGGCATCCAGGGCCAGCAGCTCGATATCGGGCCGCAGTTCCAGCAGGTGCGCGGTCTTGCCGCCCGGCGCGGCGCAGGCATCCAGCACCCGGGCGCCCGGGGTCAGGTCTTGCGGCTGCCACTGCAACAGCAGCGGGGCGGCCAGCTGGGCGGCGGCGTCCTGCACCGACACCTCGCCCGCCTCGAAGCCCGGCAGGGCAGTGACGGGCACGGCCTTGGCCAGCCGCACCGCCTGCGGCGTCACGCCGTCCAGGGCCTGGGCGGCAATCCCGGCCACGGCCAGGCGCTCCAGGTAGGCGGCGGCCGTGCCGTGGCGGGCGTTCACGCGCAGGGTCATCGGCGGGTGCAGATTGTTGGCGGCCAGGATGGCGGGCCATTGCTCCGGCCAATCCTGGCGCAGTTGCTCGATCCACCAGGCCGGGTGGTTGTGGCCGGCCACCGCATCGGCCTGCAACTGCGCCAGCAGGGCGCTGCGCTCGCGCAGAAAGCGGCGCAGCACCGCATTGACGAAATTGGCGCTGCCCTGGGCGCGCTGGCGCACCGCGCTCACCGCCTGGTCCACCACGGTGTGCTCGGCATAGGGCGGCGCCTCCTCACGCTGCGGGGGCAGCAGCAGGGCCAGCGCGCAGATCAAGAGGTTGTCCACCTTGGGCGGCGGCGCCTTGGGCGCCAGCAGGGCGCGCAGGGCCTGGGCCGTGCCAAGCCGGCGCAGCACCAGAAAGCTCAGTGCCTGCGTGCCCGGACGCAGGGCGGCGGGGCAGCGCCCCAGCAGCTCGGTGAGCGATTGGCCGGCGCGCACGGCCTGCACGGCATCGGCCACCTGCAGGAGCAGGCGTTGCAGGGTGGCGGACTGAGGCGAAGAGGGGACTGCGGGCTTTGGCACGGCGGCAGTGTAGAGCCACCCCGGGGGCCACGCCGGGGCCGGGCCCGACCTGCAAGGTTTTGCCAATCCGGCCACAATCCCGGCAACCGAGCTACCTGCCGAGAGACGAGAAGCCCATGCCCGCCAAGAATCCGCCCCAGCTGGCCGCCGCCGAACTGGCCGCCCTGCCCGCTTCCGAGCGCATCCGCTACCGCCTCATCAGCGCCAACTGCCGCCACCACGCCAACGACAACATCGCCGCCTTCATCGAAGCGGGCGAGCTGGACGAGCTGCAGGCCGAGGTGCAGGCCAAGCTGCAGGAGGTGCTGCGCGCCATGGTGATCGACACCGACAGCGACCACAACACCCAGGAAACCGCCAAGCGCGTGGCCAAGATGTTCGTGCGCGAGATCTACAAGGGCCGCTATGTCGAGGCGCCGCCGGTGACCGAGTTCCCCAACGTCACGCGCCTCAACGAGCTGATGATCGTCGGGCCCATCAAGGTGCGCAGCGCCTGCTCGCACCACCTCTGCCCGATCATGGGCCGGGTCTGGATCGGCCTGCTGCCCAACGAGCATTCCAACCTGATCGGTCTCTCCAAGTACGCGCGCCTGACCGACTGGATCATGAGCCGGCCGCAGATCCAGGAAGAGGCCGTCACCATGCTGGCCAACGAGCTGCAGGAACGCGTGCAGCCCGACGGCCTCGCCATCGTGATGGAAGCCGACCATTTCTGCATGCATTGGCGCGGCGTCAAGGACAGCGAGTCCATGATGACCAACAGTGTGATGCGCGGCGCCTTCCTGAAGGATCCCAACCTGCGTCGCGAGTTCCTCTCATTGCTCAGCAAGAAGTGACCCCACCATCATGCTAGTCCGCCTCCTCTATGCCAGCCGCGCCGTCCAGCCCCTGAGCGACGCCGATCTCGCCACCATCCTGAAGCAGTCGCGCGAGCACAATCCCGCCGAGGGCCTGACCGGCCTGCTGTGCTACAGCGAGGGCGTGTTCATGCAGGTGCTGGAGGGCGGCCGCGACGCGGTGAACGCGCGCTACAAGCACATCGTCGGCGACACGCGCCACAAGGACGTGATCCTGCTCAGCTACGAGGAAGTGCCCGAGCGCCAGTTCGCCGGCTGGACCATGGGCCAGGTGAATCTGCACCGCCTCAACCCCGCCCTGGTGCTGAAGTATTGCGACTCCACCCGGCTCGACCCCTACGCGATGAGCGGCCGCGCGGTGATGGCGCTGTTCCAGGAACTGGTGAGCTCGGGCGCCATCGTCTGCAGCTGAACGCGCATCAGAGCGAACGCGCTTCGGCGAAGCCGAAGAAGCTGCTCAGCACCCGCGTCGGGAACTGCTGCACCGCCTGGTTGTAGGCGCCCACCGCCTGGTTGAAGACCTGGCGCGCGAAGGCGCGGTGGCGCTCCACCATCTTGAGCTCGTCCGCCAGGGTATAGACCTCGGGGTGCTCGCGCAGCTCGCCATGGTGCTCGATCAGCGACATCAGGCGCGTCAGCGCGGCCGCATGCACGGCCGCGGCCACCGCCAGATTGGCCAGCGGGTCGGCCGCGAAGGGGCGCGCGCGCACCGTCTGGGCCGCCGCATGGGCCTCGGCCTGAGCCGTTTCCAGCGCATCGAAGGTGGCCTGCTCGTTGCTGAGCAGCGGGCGCAGCAGGCTCAGCAGCTTGGCGCACAGCGCGGCGCGCTGGTTCAGCGCCTCGTCCAGCTGGGCATAGGCCGCGACGATGGCATTGCGCAGCCGCATCACGCGGTTGTAGGCGCCCACGGCCCAGAAGAACAGCGCGGCCAGGCTGACCCAGCCGGCCCAGGACCAGGTGTTCATCGCACCCCGGCCCGGTATTCCTCATGGCCGCGCGCGCGCAGCTCGCAGGCCGGGCAGCTGCCGCAGCCATAACCCCAGGCATGGCGCTGGCTGCGCTCGCCCAGGTAGCAGGTGTGGGTGTGCTCGATGATCAGCTCGTTGAGCGCCGCGCCGCCGAGCTGCGCGGTGAGCGCCCAGGTCTCGGCCTTGGTGATGAACATCAGCGGCGTCTCCAGCGTCATGGGCGCGTCCAGGCCCAGGCTCAGCGCCACCTGCAAGGCCTTCAGCGTGTTGTCGCGGCAGTCGGGGTAGCCGGAGAAATCGGTCTCGCACATGCCCCCCACCAGCACCGAGGCGCCGCGGCGGTAGGCCAGCGTGGCGGCGAAGGTGAGGAACAGCAGATTGCGGCCCGGCACAAAGGTGTTGGGCAGGCCGTTGGCCTGCATCTCGATGGCGCGCGCCTCGGTCAGCGCGGTGTCCGAGATCTGGCCCAGCAGGCCCAGGTCCAGCAGATGGTCCTCGCCCAGCTTGGCGGCCCAGGCCGGAAAGGCGGCGGCGAGCTCGCGCCGCACCACCTGCCGGCAGTCCAGCTCGACGCGATGCCGCTGGCCGTAATCGAAGCCGATGGTCTCCACCTCGGCATAGCGCTGCAGCGCCCAGGCCAGGCAGGCGGTGGAATCCTGGCCGCCGGAGAACAGCACCAGCGCCTTGCGCGTGGCCGCCGCGCTCATTGGCGCACCTCGCCCTGCCCCAGCACCAGCCACTTCATCGAGGTCAGGCCCTCCAGGCCCACCGGGCCGCGGGCATGGAACTTGTCGGTGGAGATGCCGATCTCGGCGCCCAGGCCGTACTCGAAGCCATCGGCAAAGCGCGTGCTGGCGTTCACCATCACGCTGGCCGAATCGACCTCGCGCAGAAAACGCATCGCGTTCGGGTGGTTGGTGGTGAGGATGGCATCGGTGTGGTGCGAGCCGTAGCGATTGATATGGGCAATCGCCTCGTCCAGGCTGTCCACCACCTTGACGCTGATGATGGGGGCCAGGTATTCCTCGCTCCAGTCGGCCTCGGTGGCCGGCTTGGCAGCTGGCAACAGGGCCAGGGTGCGCAGGCAGCCGCGCATCTCCACGCCCTTGGCCGCGAAGATCGCCGCGATGCGCGGCAGGAAGGCGCCCGCCTGCTTGCTGTGCACCAGCAGCGATTCGGTGGCATTGCAGGGGCTGTATTTCTGCGTCTTGGCGTTGTCCACCACCTTCAGCGCCAGCTCCAGATCGACATCGGCATCCACATAGCTGTGGCAGTTGCCGTCCAGGTGCTTGATCACCGGCACGCGCGCCTCGCGGCTGATGCGCTCGATCAGGCCCTTGCCGCCGCGCGGGATGATCACATCCACATACTCGGGCATGGCGATCAGCAGGCCTACCGCGGCGCGGTCGGTGGTGTTGACGAGCTGCACACCGTCGGCGGGCAGGCCGGCCTCCTGCAGCGCCGCCGCCACCAGCGCGGCCAGCGCCAGATTGGAATGCAGGGCCTCGGAACCACCGCGCAGGATGCAGGCATTGCCGCTCTTGATCGCCAGCGAGGCGGCCTCGATGGTGACATTGGGCCGGCTCTCGTAAATCATGCCGAACACGCCCAGCGGCACGCGCATCTGGCCCACGCTGATGCCGCTGGGGCGGCGCTTCACGCCGCTGATCTCGCCGATCGGATCGGGCATGGCGGCGATCTGCTCGCAGCCTTCGGCCACCGTGGCCAGCACCTTGGGCGCCAGCTTGAGGCGGTCCAGCATCGGTGCATCCAGGCCGCTGGCGGCCTGCAGATCGCGCTCGTTGGCGGCCTGCAGGGCCGGGCCGGCCTCGCGCAGGCGGCGCGCCAGCGCCAGCAGGGCCTGGTTCTTGGCGGCCGTGGAGGCCGCGGCCATCAGGGTGGCGGCGGCGCGGGCGCGTTCGCCCAGCTGCCGCATATAGGGCGCGAGATCGTTGGGGAGGACTGCTGCGTTCATGGCGAGCATTCTCGCCCAAGCCCAAAAATCACGCGCTCATCACGCGCCCATCACGCGCTGAGCGGCCGCCACATCAGCCATTGATGCAGGGGCTGGAGCGCGAAACCGAGTTCGCGCAAGGCCTGACCCCCAAGGTCCAGGCGCTGCAGCTGCGGCACGCGCAGGCGGCGCTGCGGGAACTCGGCCGCCAGCGTTTGCAGCAGGGCGCGCGCATCGGCCTGGGCCGGGCCGGTATCGACCAGGCAGGCGATCTGCACATGGGCCTCGTCCGGCAACGAGAACAGCAGCTGGGCCTGGCCATGCCGCCAGGCCTGCAACGCCGACTGGCCCAGGATGGCGGGCGTCACCTGCAGCGGCAGGTCGGGCAGCGCCAGCGCATCCAGCCAGGCCAGCGCCTCGGCCTGCGTGACTTGCTGCACCGCATGGGCCCGCGCCGCCACGCTGCCGGGCTCGGCCAGATAGCCATGCAGCTCGTGCAGCAGGGCAAAGCCGCGGCCCTCGTAGAGCCGGCGCGCGCGCTCGTTCTGCGCAAACACCTCCAGCTCCACCGCCGCCATGCCGGCCTTGCGGGCGCGCGCGATGAAGTCGTCAAGCAGGGCCGGCGCCGCGCCGCTGCCGCGCGCCGCCGGTGTCGCGCCCATGGTGCCGAGGCGCCAGCGGCCGATGCCGGGGCGCGGCGCGGTGAAGGCAAAGGCCAGGATCTCGCCCTCGCCAACACCCTCTCGAACGGCCACGCGGCTGAGCCCCAGCTCAACCCCCTGGCGCGCCAGAAAGCCCGGCCATTGCGCCGGGCTGAGCTGGAAGGGCCCGATCAGGTAATCGGCAAAGGCCGCGCCGAAGGCGGCATGCAGGCGCTCGGCCGGCACGGCATCGGCGGGCCGCACATCGATGGGGGTCAGGTCTTGCGTCATAACTTCAGGTAGGCGAGCAGCGCCAGCCAGAGCGGCGCGCTGAGAACGAAACAGAGCGTCGAGATCACGATGGCGGCGGTGGTCTCGCCCTCCATGCAGCGGTAGCGCTGCGCGAAGATGAGCGCGTTGGAACCGGCCGGCAGGGCCGCCATCATCACGATCACGCCCAGTGGCATGCCCGAGAGGCCCAGGCCCCAGTGCGCCAGCAGCAGCACCAGGGCCGGCAGCAACAGCAGCTTGAGCGCCGCCAGCCCGAGCGCGCCGCGCCAGGCGCGCGGCCAGCCGTAATAGGCCAGCGACATACCGATCAGGGTGAGGCACAGCGGCACCACCGCGGTGCCCAGCATCTGCAGCACCTCGTCCAGCACCGCCGGCAGGGTGAAGCCGGCGGCATTGAAGAGCAGGCCGGCCAGCACCGGCAGCACCACCGGATGGATGACGGTGTTGCGCACCGTGGTGGCGAGCGTGCGCAGCAGGCTCTCGGCCTGGTCGCGCGCACGTTCGCGCGCCAGGTCCAGCTCCACCAGCAGGGTCAGCACCGTCAGCAGGGTCAGCGCGTGCAGGCTCACCACCGTGATGTGGATGGCCAGGCCGGCCTCGCCGAACACGCCGGCGGCCAGCGGCACGCCCACCTGCAAGGTGTTGCCGAAGCTGGCGGTGATGGCCTGCACGCTGGGCACGGCCACCGCCGCGCGGCCGGCGCCGCGCCAGCGCTGCACGCCGTACACGCCCAGCATCAACCCGATCACCGGCACGAAGAAGGCCGTCAGCGTAGCCCAGGGCAGCGCCGCGAACTCGACCCGCGCGGTGGTGCGGAACAGCAGCGCCGGCACGAAGATGTAGAAGGCCGCGCTGGACAGCACGCGCGCGGGGTCGCCCCCGCTGCCGCCCGCCTGGCTGTCACCCAGCCAGCGCATGCGCCCGACGAACCAACCGATGGCCACCGCGATGAAGATCGCCAGCAGCTTGTAGAACACCACCACCGTCATGCGGCCAGTATCACCGTCGGCACGCGCCAGCGCCGTCGGTAATGTCCACATGCGTCAAGGCAGTGTGGCCGCGCGCGCCTCCTCATCGCCCAGGTGCTTGTGCAGGATCTTGCTCAGCACGCCCTCGCGCTTGAGCTGCGCCAGGCTGGCGGCGAGATGCTGGCGCAGCGCCGGCGTCATGCGCTGACGGCTCATCGCCAGGCAGGCCTCCTGCTTGGGCTGCTGGTTGAACCAGGGTTGGGTGAGCAGGGGCGGCGCCTGCTCGCCGCGCTGCTGCAGCAGGCCCGGCAGCACCGTCGGGATGATGGGCACCGCGTCGACGCGGCCGCTGTCCAGCAGGCGCATCAGGGTCGGCAGGTCGCCGGCGGTCTCGACCCGCCCGCTGTTGCGCAGGCCCTCGATCCAATCGTCCCAGCCCGCCCCATGCTTGTAGCCCAGTACCACGCCCAGGTGCAGCGCCGGCATGGCCTCGAACTCGGCCGGCGAGTTCAGCCCCTTCAGCTCGGCACGCATCAGGATCACGTTGCGGGTCTGCATATAGGGCAGGAATTCCGCGTAGCGCTGGCGCTCCGGCGTGGCCAGGCCGGAGACGGTCATGTCGAGCTGGCCGCTCGCCAGGCGCCGCCAGATCAGCACGCGCGAGAGGTAGACCGGCCGGAAGCTGCAGCCGCTGCGCTCGCCCAGCGCCCGCACCAGATCGGTATCGATGCCCTCGCCGTTGCGCGCGTCGTAATGCGCGCCGAAGTCGTAGAAGCCGACGTCGATCGGCTTGCGGCACAGCGGATGCGCACCGGCGCCGGCCATCGCCAGCGTCAGCAGCAGCGGCCAGGCCCAGGTCCTCATGGCAGCGCCGCCATCGCCTGCACCGGCAGCTCGAGCACGAACTGGAAGCTGCTGCCGCGGCCGAGCTCGGTCTGCACCTCGATCTGGCCGCCCATCAGCCGCACCAGCTCCTGGCTGATCGACAGGCCCAGGCCGGTGCCGCCCTGGCGCCGCGTCGCCTCCGAGACCTGCTCGAAGGGCTGGAACAGGCGCGCGACCTGCTCGGCCGGAATGCCGATGCCGGTATCGCTGACCTCGAAGCGCACCCGTGCCATGCCGCCCTGGTAGGCCAGCAGGTCCAGGCGCAGGCTGACATGGCCATGGTCGGTGAACTTGACCGCGTTCGAGAGCAGGTTCAGCAGCACCTGGCGCAGGCGCTGGCCGTCGGCGCGCACCCGCGTGGGCACGCCGGGGTGCAGCTCGAGGCGGAACTCCAGCCCCTTCTCATGGCTGCGCAGGCGCACCGCGTCGCAGACCATCTCCACCAGCGCCAGCAGGTCCAGGGTGGCGGTCTGCAGGCTGACCTTGCCGGCCTCGATGCTGGCCATGTCGAGCAGATCGGTAATCAGGCTCAGCAGATGCTCGCCCGAATCGCGTATCAGCCTGATCTTGCCCTGCTGCCCCTCCTGCAGGCTGGCGTCCATCTGCAGCAGCTGGGCAAAGCCCAGGATGGCGTTGAGCGGGGTGCGGAACTCATGGCTCATGGTGGCCAGGAAGCGGCTCTTGCTCTGGTTGGCGCTCTCGGCGCGCTGCTTGGCCTGGCTCAGCTCCTGGGTGCGCTCGGCCACCAGCTCCTCCAGATGATCGCGGTGGCGCGTCAGTTCCTGCTCGGCCAGGCGGCGCTGCGAGATGTCGCTGACCATGCCCTCGACGCGCTGGCGCCCCTGGGCGTCAGTGACGATGTGCACGCTCAGCTCGATCCAGAGCTCGCGCCCGTCGCGCGTGGCCACCAGCATCGGCACCTGCTGCAGCAGGCGGTGGCGCAGCAGCGCGCGCGCGATGCGGCGGTATTCGTCCGGCTGCACATGCGCCAGGCGGCGCAGGCTGGCGCCCTGCAGCCTGGCCTGCTCGGGCCGCGCATAGCCCAGCATGGACGAGAGCGCGCGGTTCAGGCTCAGCAGCCGCCCATGCGAATCGGCCTGGAAGATGCCCTCGCTGGCGTTCTCGAACAGGCTGCGGTAGCGCTCCTCGCTGGCGCGCAGGCCCAGCGAGCTCTGCTGCAGCTGCAGGCTCATGGCGTTCAGCTGCGAGGTCAGCACGCCGATCTCGTCGGCCCGCTCCACCGGCAGCTGGGCGCCCAGCTCGCCCTCGGCGACGCGGCTGGCCAGGTCGCCCAGGCGCGACACCGGCCGCTTCACCAGCCGGTTCACCAGCACATAGCTGGCCCCCACCACCGCCAGCAGCACGGCGGCCAGCAGGCTGGCCACGAAGCGCTGCGTGCTGGCCACGCTCGCGCGCACCAGGGCACGCGTGTAGACCAGGTCCACATGGCCGACCACGCTGGAGGCGCTGCCGGCACGCGCCTGGTAGATCACCTCGAAGCGATGCGCGAGCGGCTGCACCGCCGCCTCCTTGCGCGAGCGCGACAGCACCAGGCCCTCGACCCCCATGGCCGTCAGCGTGATGCCATGCACCTCGGGGTCGGCCATCACCGCATCCAGCAGGTTGGCGATGGCGGCGTTGTCGAGGTTCCACACCGGGCCGGCAAAGCCGCGCGCCAGCAACTGGGCCATGCGCGCCTCGCGCAACTCCAGGGCCGCGTTGAGCTCGCGCTCCTCGCGGCCGGTCCAGTACCAACCAATCAGCACCACCAGGGCCGTGGCGGCCAGGCCTATGCCGGCGATCAAGCGCGTCTGGATGCTGAGCACTCTGGGCGACAGGCGCAAGCTCCTCTCCTGTACGCTGCCGCACCGGCAGCTTTGGGCCGGAGTGTCGCCCAAAAAAACGCGCTCAGGGGCGGAATTGCGGCGCCGGCTCGGCCTCGCTCCAGCACCAGGGCAGCACGCCGGGGCGCCACAGCCCGCCCAGCACCGCCAGGCGCAGATCATGCCCCTCGAGTTGGGCGCGCACGCGCAGGTGCAGCAGGCCGCCGTCGCGGTAGTCCACCAGCAGCAGGCCGGCCTGCGGATGCACGGCCAGATTGCCCAGCGTGTTGAAGAACAGATTGCCCGGGTAGTCGTCCAGCTCCAGCCAGAGCTGGCCGCCCTGCGCGCGGCGGCGCAGAAAGCCCGGCGGCCCGCCGCGGTGCGAGACGTCCAGGCCCTCGCTGCGGCCCGGGCTGTGCGCCCGCGCCGAGGCGCTCGCGATGAAGGCGGTGTCGCTGCGGGCGATCAGCGCCAGCGCCGCTGCGTCCAGGCCGGGGCCGAGCATCTGGCTGGTCGGCGCCGGGCCGGGCGGGCGCGGCAGCGGCTGCCGCGCCTGGATGTACTTGGGGCAGTTGCCGAAGCTCTGCAGCACTTCGATGCGCAGCCGGCCCTCGGCATGCGCCAGCACGCGGCCGTTCATGCGATTGCGCCGGCGCGTGTGCGGCTCCAGGCCCAGCACGCCCACCGGTGCGCCGGGGGCCAGCAGCGCCAGCACCGGATCGTCCGGTGCTGGCCCCAGCGCCACCGCCAGCTCGCGCTCATGCGGGGTGCTGACAAAGCCCGGCGCGCCCGCCACCATGGTGGCCCAGGGCTGGCCCTCGGCGTCCAGCGCCGCCAGCAGCAGCGTGGGCAGCTTGCCGAACAGCTCGCGGTGCTGCTCGGGCATGTGCTCGCGTACCAGCTTGGGGCCGATCTCCGCCATCCGCGCGCGCACGCCGACCTCGGCCTGCAGGGCCTGCTCGCCGGCGTGGAAGGGGTCCTGCAGCCCGCCCGTCATGCCGCCACCATCGGCACAAAGCCCGGCAAGGCCTCGACGCGCGCCAGCCAGGCGCGCAGGCGCGGATAGGGCGCGAGCTCGATGCCGCCCTCGGGCGCATGTGCCGTGTAGGTGTAGAGCGCCACATCGGCCAGGCTGGGGGCGGCGCCCAGCAGCCAGTCGGCGCGTTGCAGCTCCTGCTCCATATGGCCGAACAGCCGCTCGGCCAGCTGGACCGCCTGGGCCGGCACCTCGCGGCCGCTCAGCCTGGCGAAGCGCGCCGTCGCCGGGCCCTCGTCCAGCCAGCTGGCGGCCAGGCTGAACCAGCGCTGCAGCCGCGCCCAGCCCAGCGCATCCTGGGGCAGCCAGGCCTGGCCGCCCGGGTAGCGCATCGCCAGATAGACCAGGATGGCGTTGCTGTCGCTCAAGACCTGACCCTCATTGTCCAGCACCGGCACCTGGCCGAGCGGGTTCAGCGCCAGAAAACCGGGCTCGCGCTGGGCGCGCTTGAACAGGTCCACCTCCACGCGCTCGTAAGGCAGGCCCAGCAGCGCAAGCATCAGGGCGACACGGTGGCAATGGCCGGAGATGGCGAACTGGTAGAGGCGGCGGGACATGGGCGCTCCTGTGCGGAAGGGAGAAAGAGAGATGCCCGCAGCGTAGGCAATCCGGCCGCCCGAGGGAACGGCGCTATAAAGCCATACAGAATTTCAGGGCCTGAAAGAATGGACCATCTCGACTCGCTGCGCTGTTTTGTCGCCGTGGCCGAACTCGGCAGCCTGGCCGCCGGGGCACGGCGCCTGGGGCTTTCGGCCCCCACGGCCACGCGCGCGCTGGCGGCGCTGGAGGCGCGCCTGGGCAGCCTGCTGCTGCAACGCAGCACCCGCAGCCTGCGCCTCACCGAGGTGGGCGAGCGCTTTCTGCAGGACTGCCGGCGCATCCTGGCCGATCTGGACGAGGCCGAGGGCCAGGTGGCGGGGCTGCAGCACGAGGCCAGCGGCGTGCTGGCGGTGACGGCCTCGGCGATGTTCGGCCGCCTGCATGTGGTGCCCATCCTGATGGAGTTTCTGCAGGCCCAGCCCAGGGTGCAGCTGCGCAGCCTGTTCGTCGACCGCATCGTGCATCTGCAGGACGAGGGCATTGACGTGGCGATACGCATCGCCCGGCTGCCCGACTCGGGCCTCACCGCGCTGCGCGTGGGCAGCCTGCGGCGCCTGGTGGTGGCCTCGCCGGACTATCTGGCGCGCCATGGCGAACCGCGCAGCCCGCAAGACCTGACCCTGCACCGGGCGGTGGGCTTTTCCTTCGACGGCCTGGTGCCCGAGCCCTGGGCCTTCGGGCCCGACGCGGCGCGGGTGCAGGTGCAGCCGCGCATGGACTGGGTGGCCAACACCAGCGAGATCGGCATTGCCGCGGCCCTGGCCGGCCATGGCCTGACGCGCGGCCTGGCCTACCAAGTGGCCGAGCATGTGCAGAGCGGCGCGCTGCGCATCGTGCTGGCCGAGTTCGAGCGCCCGCCGGTGCCGGTGCACATCGTCTACCCGGCCGGGCGGCGCGCCCCCGCCAAGGTGCGCGCCTTCATCGAACTGGCCGGCCAGCGCCTGCGCGCCGAGCCGATCCTGCAGGGCGGCGGCCTGGGCTAGGCTTTCTTGGCAGCTGCCTTCTTGGCCGGCGCCTTGCCCGGCACCTTGGCGGCACGCGGCTCGAACTCGAACATCACCTTGCCCTCCTTCTTGTCGAAAGCGAGGAAGGCCTTGAACTTGCGGCGCGTCTTGTTGGAGACGAAGTTCTCCAGCAGATCGGTCTTGCCGGTTTCCAGCAGCTTCCTCATCTGGCCCAACTCCACCGGCTGCTGCAGGATGATCTTGCCGCTCTTGAAATCGCAGGCGGCCTTGGCGCCGACCGCGTTCTGGCAGATGTAGTTCGTGCCATGCTCGTAGACGCCGCCGCCGCACTTGGGGCAATGGCCCAGCGATTCCTGGGCGCTGAAGTCCACCGGCTCGCCCTCTTCCTCGGCCTTCTTGGCGTCCTCGCCGAAGTCGAACTCGAGCTTCCAGTTGGCCAGCTCCTCGTCGTAGACCAGGGCCAGCTCGGCGGTGAAGGGCCAGCCCGCCTTGGAGCGGAAGCCTTCCAGCGGCCCGATCTTCTTGTGCGCCAGGAACTGCTCCACCTCGGCCAGCTCGAAGCTGCGGCCACCGGGGATCTTGCCAATGGAGAAGCCGCAGCCCTCGGCATCCCCTGACTTGCCGGTGCAGGTGAAGCGCCGGTAGTTCTCCTTCACCACGCCGCCGCACTTGGGGCAAGGCGTCTTCAGGGTCGCGTAGTCGCCCGGGATGGTGTCGCGGTCGTATTCCTTGGCCTTCTGCACCACGCGCTGGGTCATGGCGGCAATCTCGGCCATGAAGGCGTCGCGGTTGAGGCGGCCCTTCTCCATCTCGGCGAGCTGGAATTCCCAGTTGCCGGTGAGCTCGGGCTTGGTGAGGTCCTCCACGCCCAGGCCGCGCAGCAGGGTCATCAGCTGGAAGGCCTTGGCGGTGGGGATCAGCTCGCGGCCCTCGCGCAGCATGTACTTCTCGGTGATCAGGCCTTCGATGGTGGCGGCGCGCGTGGCTGGCGTGCCCAGGCCCTTCTCGGCCATGGCCTCGCGCAGCTCGTCGTCGTCCACCAGCTTGCCCGCGCCTTCCATGGCGGAGAGCAGCGTGGC
Organism: Roseateles sp. FW301-B2; assembly: GCF_058788955.1. NCBI lineage: Bacteria > Pseudomonadati > Pseudomonadota > Betaproteobacteria > Burkholderiales > Sphaerotilaceae > Roseateles > Roseateles sp. FW301-B2. The sequence goes on along the minus strand of NZ_JBYTBE010000009.1, from coordinate 129,514 downwards.
TTCGGTGTAGCGCGCCGGCGGCTTGGTCTGCAGCGCCTTCACGTCGGTGCTCTCGGTGCGCACCAGTTCGCCGGCGGCCACCGGCACCAGGTTGGCGCCCGTGCCATCGGCGGCGTCGTCGACCTGGCTGTCCTTGCCATAGATGGCCAGCCAGCCCGGCTTCACCAGCACCTTGCCATTGGTCTGGAAGGCGTATTCCTTGCCAGCGTTCTTGACGGTGGAGATGCGCGTGGTGACCTGGAACTCGGCCGCCGGGAAGAACACCGCCAGGAAGCGCTTGACCACCATGTCGTAGAGCTTCGCCTCGGCCTCGGTGAGGCTCTTGGGCGCCTGCAGCGTCGGGATGATGGCGAAGTGATCCGAGACCTTGGCGTTGTCGAACACCTTCTTGGTCGGCTTGATATAGCCGTTCTTCAGCGCCGTGCTGGCATGCTGGGCCAGCGCCATCAGCGGGCCGGGCAGGTCCTCCGAGGCGATCATCTCGGCGGTCTGCTTGGCCACCGCCAGATAGTCCTCGGGCAGGTAGCGCGAGTCGGTACGCGGGTAGGTCAGCACCTTGTGCTTCTCGTACAGGGCCTGGGCCAGGCCCAGCGTGGTCTTGGCCGAGAAGCCGAAGCGCGAGTTGGCCTCGCGCTGCAGCGTGGTCAGGTCATACAGGCCCGGGCTGGCCTGGGTGCTGGGCTTGCTTTCCTCGCTGACGCTGGCGGGCTGGCCCTTGGCCGCGGCGGCGATCGCGTCGGCCTCGGCACGGCTCCAGACGCGGTCGGCGCGCTGCTCGGCATCCTCGGGGTTCTTCTTCCACTTGGGGTCGAACCACTTGCCCTCGTACTGGCCGGCCTGCGCGTCGAAGCTGCCACGCACCTCCCAGTAGTCGCGGTAGATGTGCTTGCGGATCTTTTCCTCGCGCTCCACCACGATCGAGAGCGTGGGCGTCTGCACCCGGCCGACGGTGGTGAGGAAGAAGCCGCCGTCGCGCGAGTTGAAGGCCGTCATGGCGCGCGTGCCGTTGATGCCCACCAGCCAGTCGGCCTCGGAGCGGCAACGCGCCGCGTCGGCCAGGGGCAGCATCTGGGCATCGCTGCGCAGCTTGTCGAAGCCGTCGCGAATCGCCTGCGGCGTCATCGACTGCAGCCACAGCCGCGACACCGGCTTGCTGATGGCGGCCTTGGCGGTGCCGGCGTACTGCACGATCAGGCGGAAGATCAGCTCACCCTCGCGGCCCGCGTCACAGGCGTTGATGAGGCTGGTCACGTCCTTGCGGCGGATCAGCTTGACCAGCGCGTTGAGGCGGCCCTTGCTCTTGTCGATCGGGTTCAGATCGAAATGCGGGGGGATCACCGGCAGGTTGTTGAAGCTCCACTTGCCGCGCTTGACGTCGAACTCCTCCGGCGCCTTGATCTCGACCAGGTGGCCGACGGCCGAACTGACCACGTAGTCGTCGTTCTCGAAATACTCGTCGTGCTTCTCGAACTTGCCCGAAGCGGGCGTGAGCGCTCGCACGATGTCCTGGGCCACGCTGGGCTTCTCGGCAATGATCAGTGACTTGCTCATGGTTCCTTCGTTGTTCTGTTCGCCAAACTGCGGCCTGATACGGGGTGCTCGAAGCCATGCCTACAATGCGGCCTCGCGCGCACACGCACACGCGCGCACCCATGATTTCAATGTAACCAACTCGAGCCATGCCGCAAGCCAAGCCGAATGCCAAGCCCTTTGCCGCGCGCCATGCTGCCCATGTCATCAAGACGAGCGGCAGGCGCATCCAGGTGCGGCGTTCGGGCGTGCATGGCCGCGGCGTCTACGCGATGGCCCATATCGAGGCCGGCGAAACCCTGATCGAGTACACCGGCGAACGCATCAGCTGGGACGAGGCGATGGACCGCCACCCCCACGACCCGAGCGACCCGAACCATACCTTCTATTTCCAGCTCGACACCGGCGAGGTGATCGACGCGCTGTACGGCGGCAACAGCGCGCGCTGGATCAACCACAGCTGCGAGCCCAACTGCGAGGCCGACGAGATCAACGGCCGCGTCTTCATCAAGGCGCTGCGCGACCTCTTCCCCGGCGAGGAGCTGTTCTACGACTACGGCCTGGTGATCGACGAGCGCTACACCCCCAAGCTGAAAAAAGAATACGCCTGCCGTTGCGGCTCGGCCGACTGCCGTGGCACGATGCTGGCGCCCAAACGCTAGACCGACAGACAAGGACCGCACGCGTGCCCAACTCCGCGCTTACGCACCAGCATTGGGGGGTTGAAGCCCTCTGGCAAGACCTGGAACCGGTGCTGCCGGGCCTCTCCATCGAGGTGCTGGCACGGGTGGACTCCACCAACACCGCCCTGCTGGAGCGCGTGCGCAGCGATACGCGCCACCCCGGCGAGCGCGGCGGCGAGCATGGCACCTACGGCCGGCGCGCCCACGACATGAACCCCTGCCTGCTGGTGGCCGAGCACCAGACCCATGGCCGCGGCCGCATGGGCCGCAGCTGGCATGCCCAGCCCGGCGCCTCGCTGACCTTCTCGCTGGCGGTGCCGATGGACCTGGCCGACTGGTCGGGCCTCTCGCTGGCGGTGGGCTGCGCCATCGCCCAGGGCCTGGAGCCGCAGCCGGCCGCGCAGCCGCGCCTGCAGCTCAAGTGGCCCAACGACATCTGGCTGGACGGGCGCAAGCTCGGCGGCATCCTGATCGAGACCGTGCCGGCCGGCAGCCAGCGCATGGCCATCATCGGCATCGGCCTGAACGTCGCCCGGCAAGACCTGACCCCGCAGGCCCTGGAGGGCCAGTTCAGCACCGGCTTTGCCAGCCTGGACGAATTCGAACCCGGGCTGGATGCCCCGGCCGTGCTGGCGCGCGTGGCGCGCCCCCTGGTGCTGGCGCTGAAACGCTTTGCCGAGGCCGGTTTTGCACCCTGGCAGGCCGAATACGCCAGCCGCGACCTGCTGCGCGGCCACGAGGTGGTGGCCGGCAACCTGGAAGGCGTGGCCCAGGGCGTGAGCGCCCAGGGCGAGCTGCTGGTTCAGACGGCCGATGGCCTGCTGCCGGTGAGCGGCGGTGAAGTCAGCGTGCGGCTGGGTAGCTGATGCTACGCGCCCTGCTGGTCCTGCTGCTTGCCGCCAACGTGGCCTTCTTCGCCTGGACCCAGGGCTGGCTGGACGCCGTCACGGGCCTGCGCGCCCAGGGCGACCGCGAACCCGAACGCCTGCAGCAGCAGCAACACCCCGAGCGCCTCACCCTGGTCTCGCCGCAAACCGCCAAGGCCTTGCAGACGCGTGCCTGCCTGGAGCTGGGCCCGGTGGAGGGCGAGGAAGCCTTGCACGGCCTGCAGACCCAGCTCGACAAGGCCGGCGTGGCCGCCGGCGAGTGGCAGGACATCGCCAGCGAGGTGGCGGGCGTCTGGGCCGTGGCCACCATCAAATTCCCCAACAAGGAATTCCAGACGCGCAAGGAAGAGACCTACAAGCGCCTCAAGATCAGTTATGAATACCTTGACGGCCCGGCCGACGAGATGCCCAGCATGGTGCTCTCGCGCCACGCCAGCGAGAAGGCCGCCGCGGACCAGGTCGAGGCGCTCTCGCAGCGCGCCCTGAAGGGCTTGCGCGTGCTGCCCCTGCAGGCGCCCAAGGCCCTGCACCTGCTGCGTTTTGCCCAGGCCGATGGCGGCCTGCAGGCACGGCTTGCCGCCATCAAGAACGGCGGCAGCCTGAACCTCAAGCCCTGTGCCGCCGAGGTGGCCGCGGCGGCGGCCAGTGCGGCCGCATCATCCGCCCAGGCGCCGGCGAGCGGCGCCTCGCGCTGATCAGCGGCGCGCCCGCCGCAGCAGCGGCACGCAGGCCAGCAGGGCCAGCAGCCAGGCGCCCTGCATCGCGCCGCCACCGCCGCCGCCACTGCTGCTGCTCACCGGTGCCGCCGCCACGCTGATGCTGGTGCTGGCACTGTAGACAAAGCCCAGGTCATCGGTGAGCGTCAGCTTGACGCTGAAACTGCCGGCCGCGCTGGGCGTGACGCTGGCGCTGAGGCCGCTCTGGCTGGCGAAGCCGCTGACGATGCCGCCACCGTCGACGATGCTCCACACCGAGCTCGCCACCGTGCGTCCGGCGGCCAGGCCCAGGGCCGCGCCGCTGAGCGAGAGCGTCTGGCCGGCCACCGCGGCGGCGCCGGCGGTGATCTGCACCGAGGCGGTGTTGGCGGCCGCCACCGCCTGCACGGCCGCGGCCGCGTCCAGCATGCCGGCGCCGCAGGTGCCGGTGGTGCAGTAGCACTCCAGCTGTTCGGTGCTGTCGGGCGCGCGGCATTGCGTCACCGTGCTGGCGGCGCCACTGGTTGGGAAGCGCCGGGTGGTGCTCTTGAGCACGTTCACCAGCTCGGCCACGCTGAGGCTGGGCCGCGTCGACAGCAGCAGGGCCGCCGTGCCCGACACCAGGGGCGCCGAGAAGCTCGTGCCCACATTGGCATTGCTGTTGGTGTAGCCGCTGGCGCCCGGCGCCTGCGCGCCCAGGTTGGTGGTGGTGATGAGGGAGTAGAGGCAGGCGCCGGTCTCGTTGACGCAATTGCCGCCCGGCGCGCTCAAGCCCACCTCGGGCCCCACGGCCGAGAAGCCCACCTTGCTGCCGATATGGCGCAGCGCCCCCACCGCCAGCACGCCCGGGCAGTTGGCCGGGATGCCCACCGCCTGGCCGGCATTGTTGCCGGCGGCGGCGACCACCAGCGCGCCCTTGGCGCCCACATCCGCGATGGTCTCGCGGTAGAGCTGGCCGGTTGCGTCGCTGGCGGCGCAGGAGCCGTCGCTGCCCAGGCTCATGTTCAGCACGCGTGCCACGTTGGCGTTGAGCGGCAGGCCGGGCACGCTGATGCCGGCGGCCCAGCGCATGCCGGCCATGATGTCGGAGTCGTAGCCACCGCAACGGCCCAGCACCCGCACCGGCAGGATCTTGCTGCCCCAGCTGACGCCGGCGATGCCCACGCCGTTGTCGGTGGCCGCGCCGATCAGGCCGGACACCCGCGTGCCATGCCAGGAGCTGCCGCCCACATCGCTGCTGCTGCAGATGTCCTTCAGCGGGCCGTCCACATCGGCCTGGGTGACGCCATCGCCGGGGTCGCTGGCATCGCTGTCGCGCACATTGCCGTCGTTGGCGACCAGGGTCTCGCTGATCAGGTCGTAGCCCGGCAGCAGCTTGGCGGCCAGGTCGGGGTGTTCGTAGCGCACGCCGGTGTCCAGCACCGCCACCACGGCGCTGCCGGTGCTGCTGTCCCAGGCCTTCACCGCGTTGATGCTGGAGACCACCGTGCTGTCCGGGGCGCGCAGATACCACTGGCCCGCCGCGAGGGCGCTGTTGCCCTCGGCAAACAGCGGATCGTTGGGCAGCGCGGTGGCGCGGCGGCGCTGGTCCACCGCCACCAGCTCCACCTCGGCATCGGCCGCCAGGCGCTTGGCCAGCGTGGCCGCATCGATACCGGCCGCCGTATAGACATGGGTGCGCGCGTCCAGGCTGCGGCCCGCATGGGTCAGCGCGAGGCCCATGCGCAGGCCCAGCGCCGTACCGCGCGTCTGCGCCACCTGGATGGCCTGGCTGGGCAGCGCATCGGCGGCCAGGATCTTGGCGCGCACGCTCTGGGCCGCGGCCTTGAAGCGCACGATCACGCGCGCCTGGCTGCTCGCGCTCACGCTGCTGGCGGCCGCGCTCGCCGGCAGCGGCGAAACGGCGGCGAGGCTCAGGCCGGCCAGCAAGGCGCTGGCGGCAAGGGTTCGACGAAAGGTCTTCACGGCAGGATCTCCAGACGCATGGCTATCCGGCCCAGTGTAGGCGTCGGGCCCATTTCCGCAGCCGTAAAGAAACGCAAAAAAACAAGCCAGTCGCGGACACAAAAAAGGCCCCGCAAGCGGGGCCTTCGTCATCGCGATGGCAGCGCGATTACTTCGCGATCACGCGCACCATCTCGAGCACCTTGTTCGAGTAGCCCCACTCGTTGTCGTACCAGGACACCAGCTTGACGAAGGTGCCGTCCAGCGCGATGCCGGCGTCGGCGTCGAAGATGGAGGTGCGGGCGTCACCACGGAAGTCGGTGGCCACCACCTTGTCTTCGGTGTAGCCCAGCACGCCCTTCATGGCGCCCTGGCTCTGTGCCTTCATTTCGGCGCAGATCTCGGCATAGGTGGCGGGGCTGTTCAGTTCCACCGTCAGGTCCACCACCGACACGTCGCTGGTGGGCACGCGGAAGCTCATGCCGGTGAGCTTCTTGTTGAGCTCGGGGATCACCACGCCCACGGCCTTGGCAGCGCCGGTGCTCGAGGGGATGATGTTTTCCAGGATGCCGCGGCCGCCGCGCCAGTCCTTGTTGCTGGGGCCGTCCACGGTCTTCTGGGTGGCGGTGGCGGCGTGCACGGTGGTCATCAGGCCGCGCTTGATGCCCCACTTGTCGTTCAGCACCTTGGCGACCGGGGCCAGGCAGTTTGTGGTGCACGAGGCGTTGGAGATGATGGCCTGGCCGGCGTAGCTCTTGTCGTTCACGCCGAACACGAACATCGGGGTGTCGTCCTTGGAGGGAGCCGACATCACCACCTTCTTGGCGCCTGCGGCGAGGTGCTTCTCGGCACCGGCCTTGTCCAGGAACAGGCCGGTGGCCTCGACCACGATGTCGGCGCCGACCTCGTTCCACTTCAGGTTGGCGGGATCGCGCTCCTGCGTCAAGCGGATCAGCTTGCCGTTCACCACCAGGGTATTGCCCTCGACCGAGACCTCACCCTCGAACTTGCCGTGCACGCTGTCGTACTTGAGCATGTAGGCCAGGTAGTCGGGTTCCAGCAGGTCGTTGATGCCGACCACTTCGATTTCCTTGAAGTTGGCGATGGCAGCGCGGAACACCATGCGGCCGATGCGGCCGAAGCCGTTGATACCGATCTTGATCGTCACGTGAGTCTCCTTGAGAGAAAAGAAAACAAAAACCGTCGAACCTATGCAAAAGGGGTGCCGCTGGCACCCCCGTCATATCACTTGCTCTTCTTGACCTTGAGCTTGGCCACGCCCAGCGCCACCTTGACGGTGTCCACCACGTTTTCCGCGCTGAAACCGAAGTGCTTGAACAGCACCGGGGCCGGCGCCGATTCGCCATAGGTGTCGATGCCCACCACGGCGGCACAGCCGTACTTCCACCAGCCGTCGGTGACGCCCATTTCCACCGCGATGCGCGGCAGACCGGCGGGCAGCACGGCCTTCTTGTAGGCGGCGTCCTGGCGGTCGAACACATTCGTCGAGGGCATCGAGACCACGCGCACGCCGATGCCGTCCAGCGCCAGCAGCTCCTGCGCACGCAGGGCCAGCTGCACCTCGGAGCCGGTGGCGATGATGACGGCGCGGGCCTTGCCCTTCACGCCCACTTCCTTGGGCTCGGCCAGCACATAGCCGCCCTTGGCGATGTCGTCCACCGCGGTCTTGGGCGCATAGGGCAGGTTCTGACGCGACAGCGCCAGCACGCTGGGGCGCTGGGCATTGCCGATCGCCATGGTCCAGGCCACCACGGTCTCGGTGGTGTCGGCGGGGCGCCAGACGTCCAGGCCCGGGATCAGGCGCAGCGAGGCCACATGCTCGATCGACTGGTGGGTCGGGCCGTCTTCGCCCAGGCCGATGGAGTCGTGCGTGAACACATGGATGACGCGCTGCTTCATCAGCGCGGCCATGCGGATGGCATTGCGGCTGTAGTCGCTGAAGGTCAGGAAGGTGCCGCCGTAGGGGATGTAGCCACCATGCAGGGCCACGCCATTCATGATGGCGGCCATGCCGAACTCGCGCACGCCGTAGTTGATGTGGCGGCCGCCGTTCGAGGAACCATCGGCCTCCAGGCGGAAGGCCGGGGTGCTCTTGGTGTTGGTGAGGTTGGAGCCGGTCAGGTCGGCCGAGCCGCCCAGCAGCTCGGGCACGGCGGCGGTGAAAGCCTCCAGCGCCAGCTGGCTGGCCTTGCGGCTGGCCACGGTCTCGGCCTTGCCATGGGCGGCGATCACCGCGTCCACCGCGGTCTGCGCGAAGTTGGCGGGCAGCACGCCGGCCATGCGGCGCTGGAACTCGGCGGCCAGCTCAGGGTGGGCGGTGGCATAGGCGTCGAAACGCTCATCCCAGGCGGCCTCAAGCGTGGCGCCGGTGGCCTTGGCATCCCAGTCGGCATACACCTCTTGCGGGATCACGAAGGGCTCATGGGCCCAGCCCAGCGCCTCGCGGGTGAGCTTGATCTCCTCGCCACCCAGGGCCTCGCCGTGCGCCTTGGCGGTGCCGGCGCGGTTCGGGGAGCCCTTGCCGATGGTGGTCTTGGCGATGATCAGCGTCGGCATGTCCGTGCTCATCTTGGCCAGGCTGATGGCGGTGTCGACCGACTCCACATCGTGGCCGTCCACCGGGCCGATCACGTTCCAGCCATAGGCCTCGAAACGCTGGGCGGTGTTGTCGATGAACCAGGGCGCGACCTGGCCGTCGATGGAGATGCCGTTGTCGTCGTAGATCGCGATCAGCTTGTTGAGCTTCCAGGCGCCGGCCAGGGCGCAGGCCTCGTGGCTGATGCCCTCCATCAGGCAGCCGTCGCCCAGGAAGGCGTAGGTGTGGTGGCCGACGATGTCGTGGCCTTCACGGTTGAATTCCTTGGCCAGCATCTTCTCGGCCAGGGCCAGGCCCACGGCATTGGTGATGCCCTGGCCCAGCGGGCCGGTGGTGGTCTCGACGCCGGGGGTGATGCCCACCTCGGGGTGGCCCGGGGTCTTGCTGTGCAGCTGGCGGAAGGCCTTCAGCTCCTCGATCGGCAGCGCGTAGCCGGTCAGATGCAGCAGCGCATAGATCAGCATCGAGCCATGGCCGTTGGAGAGCACGAAGCGGTCGCGGTCGGCCCATTGCGGGTTGGCCGGGTTGTGGCGCAGGTGGCGGTTCCACAGCGCCACCGCGATCTCGGCCATACCCATGGGGGCGCCCGGGTGGCCGGAATTGGCCTGCTGCACGGCGTCCATGGCCAATGCGCGAATGGCGTTGGCCATCAGGGTGGTGTTGCGGGCAGCGGTATCGGCCATGGTGTGTGCGGGATGGAGTTGCGGGGGAAAACCCGGCATTTTACGTGCGTCCGCGGCGGCGCCAATCTTGATCCAGAGCAATGCGTCACGGCCCGCTAGGCTTCAACCTCTGGCATAGAACGGAGACAAGACCATGCAAGCCCTGACCCTCACCGTGATCCGCGACGAGCACCGCGCCCTCGCCGCGATGCTGCGCTCCATCCCGCTGCTGCTGGCCGAGCACCGCCGCCACAACAGCCTGCCGGACTTCCACGCCCTGCGCGCGATGCTGTTCTATGTGGACGAATTCCCCGAGCGCCTGCACCACCCCAAGGAGAGCGAGCTGCTGTTTCCCAAGCTGCGCGCGCGCGCCCCGGAAATCCGCGAGGTGCTGGACCAGCTGGACCAGGACCATGGCCGCGGCGAGCGCGCCATCCGCGAGCTTGAGCATGCGCTGCTGGCCTTCGAGATGATGGGCGAGGCACGCCGCGACGCCTTCGAGGAGATGGCGCAGCGCTATGTGACGGCCTATCTCAGGCATATGGAAACCGAAGAGCGCGAGATCCTGCCGCTGGCGGTCAAGATGCTCAGCCCGGCCGACTGGGCCGACCTCGACGAGGCCTTCGCCGCCAACCAGGACCCGCTCACCGGCCATGCCGCGGCCGAGGAATACCAGGCCCTGTTCCAGAAGGTGCTGGCGGCCGTGCCGGCGCCGATCGGGCTGGGGCCGGCGCTCTAGCGAGCCGCATCTCACTACACTCCCGGCCCATGCGAGCCATCATCCTCGCGGCCGGGCGCGGCGAGCGCATGCGGCCGCTCACCGACCACCAACCCAAGCCGCTCCTGCAGGTCGCCGGCAAGCCGCTGATCGTCTGGCATATCGAGGCCCTGGCGGCCGCCGGCGTGCGCGACATCGTCATCAACACCGCCTGGCTGGCCGAGCAGTTCCCGCAGCAGCTGGGCGACGGCAGCCGCTGGGGCCTGCGCCTGCATTACAGCGACGAGGCGCGCGACCATGGCGGTGCGCTCGAGACCGCCGGCGGCATTGCCAAGGCCCTGCCGCTGCTGTGCGCCGATGGCGACGAGAGCTTCTGGGTCGCCTCGGCCGATGTGCACCTGCCGGACTTCCGCGCCTCGGGGGCGCGCGCCGAGGCCTTTGCGCACAGCGACATGCTGGCCCATCTGTGGATGGTGCCGAACCGGCCGCACAAGCCCGGCGGCGATTTCGGCATCGACGCCCAGGGCCTGGCCACCAGCGCGGCCAGCGCGCCCGACGCCAGCGGGCCGCGCTACACCTGGTCCTGCGTGGGCCTGTTCAAGCGTGCCCTGTTCGAGGGCGTGCGCGTCGGCGAACATGCCGCGCTGCGCCCCTGCCTGGAAATGGCCATCGCCGCGCGCCGCATCAGTGCCGAGCTCTACACCCAGGCCTGGGAGGACGTGGGCACGCCCGAGCGCCTCGCGTCACTGAATGCAGTGACGCGCTAGGGTCTAGCCCAGGGCCGGGCCGGGCGGGGCGAGGGCGAGAATCGGTGCGCACCGCGCACCCGCCATGACGCCCGCCGTACCCTCCGCCGACCTGCCCGCCAGCCTGGCCTGGTGGCTGGTGTTGGCGCTGCTGCTGGCGCTGGGCTGGCTGGCCCATGGCTGGCGGCGCGCCCGCGATGCCCAGCGCCAGTGCGAGGCGCTCGCACGCACCGCCCGGGCCGAGCGCGCCGAGCTGATCGAAGGCATCGAGACGCTCAGCGAGGCCTACTCGATGTTCGACGCCGACGACCGCCTGCTGATCTACAACCAGGCCTTTGCGCGCCTTTACCCGGCCAGCGCGCCGCATTGGCGGCCCGGCATGCGCTACGAAGACTTGCTGCGCGGCATCATCGCCGCCGGCGAGGTGACGCCGGCGATCGGCCAGGAGGAAGCCTGGCTGGCCGAGCGCATGCAGATGCACCGCGCGCCGGGCGAGCCCTGGCTGCAGGAGCTGCCCGGCAATCGCTGGGTGCGCATCTACGAACGCAAGACCGCCTCGGGCGGCACCATCGGCATCCGCGCCGACGTCACCGAGCTGGTGCGCACCCAGCAGGCCCTGCAGACCAGCCAGGCCCAGCTGCGGGCCATCATCAGCACCGCCGGCGTGGCCATCGTCACCACCGATGCCGAGGGGCGCATGCGCAGCGCCAACCCGGCGGCGCTGCGCCTGTTCGGCTACGAGCTGGACGAGATGCTGGGCCAGGACGTGGCGATGCTGATGGACGAACCCGAGCGCAGCACCCATGGCCATTACCTGCTGCGCTTCCGCCAGGGCCAGGGCGGCCAGTTGATGGGCCGCGCGCGCGAGTTCAACGCCCTGCACAAGAGCGGCCGGCCGCTCACGGTGCAGCTCTCGGTCTCCGAAGTGCGCAGCGAGGCCGAGCAGCTGTTCGTGGCGGTGATCAGCGATCTCACCGAACGCAAGCGCTTCGAGATCGAGCTGCAGCATGCCAACGAGCAGCTGCTGCGCCTGTCCACCACCGATGCCCTCACCGAGCTGGCGAACCGCCGCCTGCTGATGCAGCGCCTGGAGGACGAATGGCGGCGCGGCCTGCGCACCGGCGCGCCGCTGTCGCTGCTGCTGGTCGACGTGGACTACTTCAAGCTCTACAACGACCATTACGGCCACCAGGCCGGCGACGATGCGCTGGTGGCGGTGGCCTCGGTGCTGCGCAACAGCGCCAATCGCCCGGCCGATCTGGTGGCGCGTTATGGCGGCGAGGAGTTCGTGCTGCTGCTGGCGCAGACCGATACCGAGGGCGCGCGGGCGGTGGCCACGCGCTGCCGTGAGCTGCTGGCCGGCCTGGCCCTGGCGCATGAACTCTCGCCGCTAGGCGGTGGCCTGCTGACGCTCTCGATCGGCATGGTCAGCGGCGTGCCCTACCGCGGCAGCTCGGCCTCGCAATGGCTGGCCCAGGCCGACCTGGCGCTCTACCAGGCCAAGTCGCAGGGGCGCGACCGCGCCGTGGTGGCGCCAGTGTTCTCGGAAGCCTAGTTCGCCGGCCGCTCGCGCGAGCCCGCCATCTGCAGCGCGCCGGTGGCCAGCCATTCGGCCAGCGGGCGCTGGCGCCAGGCGCGCAGCTCCTCGTCCGACGCGGCGCTGGCGCTCACCACCCCCAGCCAGCCGTTGCGGCCGGCGCGCTTGACGGCATAGAGCGCCGCATCGGCCACGTCGATGACGCTGGACCAGTCGAGCGCGCGCGCATGCGCCGGCGCCAGCGGGAAGCAGGCAAAGCCCACCGAGCAGGTCTTGTGCAGCAGGCTGCCGTCGTCCAGCACAAAGGGGCGGTCCGCCACCATGGCGCGAGCGCGCTCGGCCAGCTCGGCGGCATGATGGCGCGAGGTGGCGCGCGCCACGATCAGGAACTCCTCGCCGCCCCAGCGCACCAGGTAGTCGGCATCGCGGAACACCGACAACAGGCGGCCGCGCATCTGCTGCAGCACCGCGTCGCCGGCGGAATGGCCATGCTGGTCGTTGACCTGCTTGAAGTGATCCACGTCGACCAGGAAGAACAGCAGGTCGGCGTCGTCGTGCAGAGGCGCGCCATGCTGCTGATGGCCCTCGTGGCGGCGGATCGCCAGCGCCACGTCGGCCTCGATGTGCTGGGCCAGGAAGCGGCGGTTGCGCAGGCCGGTGAGCGGATCGGTGAGGCTGGATTCGCGCATCGCCTGCGAGAGGTTTTCCAGCGCCAGGGTGCGCTCGCGCACCTTGGCCTCCAGCGCCAGCTGCTGGCGCTGCAGATAGCCGGTGCGCCACTGCACCAGCGCATAGACCAGGCCGCCCAGCAGCAGCACCGCCAGGGCGCGCGCCCACCAGGTCTGCCACCAGGTGGGCCGCACATGCACCGGCAGGCTCAGCTCCTGCGCGCTCCAGTCGCCCACGCGGTTGCTGCCGCGCACCTTGAGCAGGTAGTCGCCGGGGCTCAGATTGCTGTAGCTGGCGACGCGGAAATCGGCGTCGGTGTCGACCCAGTCGGCGTCCAGCCCCTGCAGCTGGTAGCGGTAGCGGTTGCGTGCCGGGTTGCTGTAGTCCAGCGCCGCGAACTCCAGGCTGAAACCGCGCTCGCCGGGCGCCAGGGTCAGGCCTTGCGCCACGGTGGCCAGGGGGCGGCGCTCGCCGTCCACGCGCAGCTCGGTGGGCACCACCGGCGGCGCATAGGCCCAGCGCTTGAAGCGCCCGGGCTCCACCACCAGCAGCCCCTTGTTGCCGCCATAGGCCAGCCGCCCGTCGGCCAGCTGGGCATAGGCGCGGAACCAGCCGGTGCCGATGTCGGCGCCATCCGCCGGGCTGAGCTCGTAATAGCGGCCATCGGCCGGATCGAAGACGGCGCGATGCGTCCAGATGCGGCCATGGGCATCGGCCAGCAGATTGGCGCCGAAGCCGCGCCCGCCAAAGCCATGACGCTCGGCCACGCGCTCGAAGCTCGCCAGCCGGCCGTCCCAGGCCTGCAGCCGGTGCAGGCCCGCGGCGGTATCGATCCAGAGCCGCTGCTGCGCGTCCACCAGCAGGCCCAGCACCGATTTGCTGGCCAGGCCCGCCTCCGGCTTGGCGACGATGGGCTGCAGCTCGCGCGCGCCCGCCGCCACCCGGTAGAGGCCGCTCTCGCCGCCCACCCAGAGGCTGGCATCGGGCATCTCCACCAGCGCGTTGACATCGCCGCTGAGGGTCTGGCCGCCGGCCAGCTGCACGCGCTCGAGCCCGCGCGCGCCCGGATCGTGCCGGTACAGGCCGTCCTGCGTGCCGATCCAGATCGCGCCGTCGCGGCTGGCGCGCAGACAGCGCGCCCGGCCCTTGCCGGCGCTGTGCACACTCAGCAGCTCGCGCCGCGGGCTGAATTCGTAGACGGCGGTATCGGTGCCCACCCAGACCCCGCCATCCAGGGCCTGCGCCAGACCGCCCACGCGCCCGCCCTGGAAGCGCCCGGCCACGCCATGCTGCGGCCGGATCGCGCCGATCACGCGCAGCTGCGCATCCATCACCGCCACGCCGCGCTCGTTGGTGCCGACCCAGATCTCGCCCTCGCGGGTTTGCAGCAGGCTGCGCACATCGGCCTCGCCGAACACGCTCGCTGCATCGGCATCGGCGCGCCGCACCCAGAGCCCGGTGGCCGCCGGGTTGTGGCGCTGCAGGCCACCGCCATAACTGCCCACCCAGATCCAGCCGGCGGCGTCGCGCAGCAGCACGCGCACATCGTTGGCGGCCAGGCCCCAGGGGCGTGCGTCGTCGTGGCGCAGCTGCTTGAGCAGGGCGCCGTCCTGCACCGCGCGCAGCTCCAGGCCGGTGGCGCTGGCCACCCAGACCTCGGTGTCGTTGAGCGCCGCCAGCGCATAGACCGAGCTGGACTTGTTGCCGCCCTGGCCGGCGGGCGCGCGCGCCAGCCAACGGCCGGCGCCGCTGACGGGATCGACGATGGCCAGCTCGCCCTGCTGGGTGCCGACCCAGAGGCGGCCGTCGGGCGCCTCGGCCAGCATCGAGATGATCTTGCCCGCCAGCTGCTGCGGCTGCGCCGCATCGGAGAACACCGGCTCGAAGCGCTGCCCGCCCGGGCTCAGCCGCGCCAGCCCGTTCCAGGTGCCGGCCCAGAGCTGGCCGCGCCGGTCCAGATAGAGGCTCTGGATGCGGTCGTCGGGAATGCCGCCGCCGGCGCGGTTGAAATGCTGGAACACCGCCTTGGCGGGGTCGACGCGGTCCAGCCCGCCGCCGATCGTGCCGACCCAGATGCTGCCATCGCGGTCCTGCGCCAGCGCCCGCACCGTGCCGGGGGCGAGCGACTTGGGATCGGCGGCATTGCTGCGGTAGAAGGTCCAGCGGTCGGCCGCGGGGTCGTAGAGGCCCAGGCCATCGCTTTCGGTGCCCACCCACAGCCGGCCATCGCGCGCCGCCAGGATCGAGCGGACGAAGCTGGTGCCGAGCTGGCGGCGCTGCTCGTTGTGCATGGCCACCGACTTGACTTGATAGCCATCAAAGCGCACCAGGCCAACGCTGGTGCCGACCCAGATGAAGCCGCTGCCGTCCTGGGCGATCGCCGCCACCACGCCGTCGGCGATCGAGCCGGCATCGCCCACCGAATCGAAGCGCGGCTCCGCCAGCAGCGGCTGCTGCGCCGCCGCCGGGCCGCACAGCAGGCACAGAAACCACAGGATCAAGGCGCGCCCGAGCATGCCGCGATATTAGCGGCCCGCGACGCCACCCAGGCAGTGCAATGCGGCCGGGGTCAGTTCTTGCCTTACTTGGCCAGCGGCTTGGTGACGGCGTCGATGCGTTCCAACACTTCCGGCGTCAGCTTGGGCGCCAGCGCCAGGGCGGCGAGGTTGTCCTGCAGCTGGCTGAGCTTGCTGGCGCCCAGGATCACGGTGGAGACATGCGGGTTGTGGTTGGCCCAGGCGATCGCCAGCTGCGCCACATTGCCGCCCAGCTCGGCGGCCAGCTTCTCCAGCTCGGCCACCGCGGCGTTCTTGGCGGCATCCTGCAGCTGCTCGCGCATCCAGGCCATGTTCTCCAGCGAACCACGGCTGCCCTCCGGAATGCCGGCCTTGTACTTGCCGGTGAGCAGGCCCGAGGCCAGCGGGCTCCAGGTAGTGAGGCCAAGGCCCAGGTCCTCGTACAGGCGCGCGTACTCCTGCTCGACGCGCTGGCGATGGAACAGGTGGTACTGCGGCTGCTCCATCACCGGCTTGTGCAGGTGGTGGCGCTCGGCGATCTCCCAGGCGGCGCGGATGTCGGCGGCCGACCATTCGCTGGTGCCCCAGTAGAGCGCCTTGCCCTGGGTGATCATGTCGCTCATCGCGCGCACCGTCTCCTCGATCGGCGTGTGCGGATCGGGGCGGTGGCAATAGACCAGGTCGATGAAGTCCAGGCCCAGGCGCTGCAAGGAGCCATCGATCGCCTGCATCAGGTACTTGCGGTTGAGCGTGTCCTTGGCATTGACGGTATTGGCCTCGCGGCTGATGCCCCAGAAGAACTTGGTCGAGACGATGTAGGACAGGCGTGGCCATTTCAGCGCCTTGAAGGCCTCGCCCATCACCACCTCGCTCTTGCCCATGGCATAGACCTCGGCGTTGTCGAAGAAGTTCACGCCGGCGTCGAAGGCGGCCGCCAGCATCTCGGTGGCGGCCTTGGTGTCGACCTGGTTGTGATAAGTGACCCAGGAGCCCAGCGAGAGCTCGGAGACTTTGAGGCCGCTGCGGCCCAGGCGACGGTATTGCATGTGTTGGACTCCTATCGAGAAGGGCCAGAGCGTAGCGGACTCCCGCCGCTATAGTGGGCGGCGCACGGCAAAGCCCGCCGGCGTACCCCGAATTCATACGCTATGCGCACCATGCCCACCGAAGCCAGCACGCCGACCCGCATGTCACTCGCCGTGGTGGGCGCCGGGCCGGCCGGCCTGAGCCTGGCCCTGCTGGCCGCTCAGCTGCTGCCGGAGGCGGCCATCAGCCTGTTCGACGCGCGGCCGCTGGAACGCGATGTCTCGGGCGACCCGCGCACCCTCGCGCTCTCGCTGGGCAGCGTGCAGCTGCTGCAGCGCCTGGGCACCTGGCAGGCGGGCCAGGCCGCGCAGGCGCAGGCGATCCTGCAGGTGCAGGTGAGCCAGGCCCCGCCCACGCTCAGCCACCCCTGGCTGTTCGGTGCCGGCGGCCAGCCCGAGGTCAGCATCAGCGCGCGCGAGCAGGGCGTGGAGCAGCTCGGTGCCGTGCTCAGCTACGGCCAGCTGGTGGCGCCGCTGCAGGCCGCCTGGCTGCAAGCCTGCGCGCGCGCGCCGCATCGCCTGTCCGCGCGCTTCGGCCAGGGCGTGTCGGCCATCAAGCCCGAGGGCTCGGGCGTGGAGATCGACGCCGGCGATGCCCATCTGGCCGAGCGCTTCGACCTCGCCGTGGTGGCCGAGGGCGGCGTGTTTGCCGAGCAGGCCCGCAAGGCGGTGGCGCGCGACTATGCGCAGAACGCCTGGGTCGGCACGGTGGAGCTGGACCCGGCCGCGCCGCCGGGCGTGGCCTACGAGCGCTTCACCCGCAACGGCCCGCTGGCCCTGCTGCCCCTGCCCGAGCGTGCCGGCCAGCGCCGTGCGGCCCTGGTCTGGTGCCTGCCGCAGGCCGAGGACGAGATCGGCACGCTCAGCGACGCGCAGCGCTTGGCGGTGCTCAACACCCTGCTGCCGCCGGGCCTGCCGCCGCTGCGCGGCATCGGCGCGCTGAAGTGCTTCCCGCTCGGCCTGAACGCCGAGCGCACCCTGGTGGAGGGCCGCGTTGTCCGCATCGGCAATGCCGCCCAGACACTGCACCCGGTGGCCGGCCAGGGGCTCAACCTGGGCCTGCGCGACGCCTATGCGCTGGTGCAGGCGCTGCGCACGGAGGGCGCGATCGACAGCGCGCTGCGCCGCGTGGAATGGCAGCGCGCGCCCGACCGCTGGAGCATGATCGCCGCCACCGATTTCCTGGCGCGCAGCTTTGCCTGGCGCTGGCCCGGCCTGCCGGGCGCACGCGGCCTGGCGCTGGCCGCGCTGCAGGCCGCCCCGCCGCTGAAGCGCGCGCTGGCGCGGCAGATGATGTTCGGAAGGCGCTGAGGCGCCGGCGTCGAGGCGGCCGCAACAAGGGTTAACCCTTGCCTCAGGTATAGTCATCGACTTCACCGCAAGACCGAGGTCGCTTGTCGACCGTCTTGCCGGCCACGAGCCCGAGCGACGTCGGGAGAGTCCGCGTGCCACCCGCGCGGCGCCGAAGGAGCAACCGCCCCGGAAACTCTCAGGCAAACGGACCGATGTCGCGGATGAACTCTGCAGAGTTGCCGGCTGCCTGACGTCCGCCGGTACGCCGAAGGAGCAAGTCTGGCCCCCGGGGGCCGCACGAATCTCTCAGGTGTCAGCAACAGAGGGGGCGACGACCACCGCGGTCCGGTGGCGTCACTTGACCCACCGACGTCGACAAAAGAGATTTCATGAAACCTACCCCATCACGCCTCGGCGGCATCGCCCTGGCCTGCCTCGCCATGTCCGCGCACGCAGCGGAGCCCCTCGTGGTCAAGATCGGCCATGTCGCCGCACTCAGCGGCCCCGCCTCACACCTCGGGCGTGACAACGAAAGCGGTGTCCGCATGGCGATCGAGGAATTGAACGCCAAGGGTCTGCAGATCGGCGGCCGCCCGGCCCGCTTCGTGCTCCTGGCCGAGGACGACGCCGGCGACCCCAAGCAAGGCACTGCCGCGGCGCAGAAGCTCGTGGACAACAAAGTCAACGGCGTCGTCGGCCACCTGAATTCGGGCACCGCAATCCCTGCCGCGCGCATCTACGCCGACGCCGGCATCCCGCAGATTGCGCCGTCGGTGACGAACCCGCGCTACACCCGCCAGGGCTTCAAGACGACCTTCCGGATGGTCGCCGACGACGCCCAGCTCGGTGGCACGCTGGGCCGCTACGCTGCACAGACGCTGAAGGCGAAGACCGTTGCGGTCATCGACGACCGCACCGCCTATGGCCAGGGCGTTGCCAGCGAGTTCGAGAAGGCCGCGAAGGCCGCCGGCGCGACGATCGCCAAACGTGAGTTCACCAACGACAAGGCGACCGACTTCACGGGCATCCTCACCGGCATCAAGGCGGCCAAGCCCGACGTGATCTTCTACGGCGGCATGGACGCGGTGGCCGGCCCGATGCTGCGGCAGATGAAGCAGCTGGGCATCCAGTCGAAGTTCATGGGCGGCGACGGTATCTGCACCGCCGAGTTGCCCAAGCTGGCTTCGGGCCAGGTGCCCGACGGCCAAGTGGTCTGCGCGATCGCTGGTGGCGTTGACGCGGCACAGCGGCCGGCGCTCGACAAGTTCAAGGCCGACTTCAAGAAGAAGTTCGGCATCGAGGTCCAGATCTACTCGCCCTACACCTACGATGCCACGAAGGTGATGGCCGAGGCGATGGTCAAGGCGGGATCGGCCGAACCGGCCAAGTACCTGCCGGTGCTACAGAAGATCAGCTACTCCGGCGTCACCGGCAGCGTCGCTTTCGACGAGAAGGGCGATATCAAGAACGGTGCACTGACGCTCTACACCTTCAACCGCGGACAGCGCGAGGAGCTCGGCGTCGTGCGCTGAGCAGATGCGGGCGGCACGGTGGCCAGGCCGTGCCGGGCGAGCGCCTGACCCCCGGCTCAGGCGCCCCGCCCTGCACGGCCTTCAACGGCCTGTCATCAAGCGCCCCGACACTGGGGCCATGAACAATATTCAGGCCCAAACCCTCCGTCAACTCCTGCAGACCACGCGGCAAGCCTGGCTGGGCCAGCCGCAGCCGGCGCAGGCTCGTCTCAGTAGCGCAGCTCCAGCAGCTCCCGCAGCGCGGCATTGATGTTCTTGCGCAGCGCGCCCTCGTTGGCCAGGCGCAGGCGCTCGTTCTGGTCCAGCATGGCGTCGCCGAACTCGGCCACATGCACGCTGCGCAGCTCGCGCTGGTAGAGCTTGTTGCCGCTGGCCTTGTCCAGCAGTTCATAGGCCATCGTCAGCGCCACGCGAGCGTCGCCCACCGCCACCGCGGGTTGCTCCAGCGCCAGCAGCGCGGCGCGCAGCTCGTAGCGGCCGCCCTGAGGCTGCGGCGCCAGCATGCCGGCGGCCTTGAGCGATTCCTGCAGCGCCACGCGCAGCGCCTCGTCGCCGATCTTGGAACCCCAGAGGCGGCCGGTCGGCTGGCCGCCCAGCACCTGGCCCAGCTGCACCTGCTGCTTGAGCGCCTCGGGCACCCAACCGCGCAGCTGCAGGCCGTCGGCCACGCTCAGGCGCATGCCCTCGGGGTCGGCGGGCGTGCCGCAGCCGGCGAGCGCAAGACCTGCCCCCAGCAGGGCCAAGAGTGATGTGCGGCGTTGCATGGCGTGCTCCTCGATCAAAGTCGGCGGTGTTGCAGGGCCGGCAGCTGGGCGCGCAGGGCGGCCATGCGCGGCGCGTCCAGCTCGGCGATGGCCAGGCCCTCGCCCTCAGGCAGGCAGGCGAGCACCTCGCCCCAGGGGTCGACGATCATGCTGTGGCCCCAGGTGCGGCGGCCGTTGGGATGCGTGCCGCCCTGGGCCGGCGCGATCACATAGGCGAGGTTCTCCACCGCGCGGGCACGCAAGAGCAGCTCCCAATGCTTCTGGCCGGTGGTGTAGGTGAAGGCCGCGGGCACGGCCAGCAGGTCGCAGGGGCCGCCCACGCCCATGGCACGGTAAAGCTCGGGAAAGCGCAGGTCGTAGCAGACCGAGAGCCCGAGCTTGAGCGGCCCGGCCTGCAGCGTCACCGGCGCGTCGCCGGGCTCGAGCACGCGGCCCTCGTCATAGCGCTCGCGGCCATTGTCGAAACAGAACAGGTGCAGCTTGTCGTAGCGCGCCGCGCGACGGCCGTCCGGGGCATAGACGCAGCAGGCATTGCGCACCTTGTCGGCCCGCGCGCTGCGTATCGGCAGGGTGCCGCCGATCACCCACAGGCCCAGCTCGCGCGCCGCCTGGCTCAGCATGGCCTGGATCGGGCCCTCGCCATCGGCCTCGGCGATGGCCAACTTGTCGGCGTCGGCCGTGCCCATCAGGCAGAAATACTCGGGCAGGGCCACCAGCTCGGCGCCCTGGGCGCGGGCGGCCTCCATCCAATGGCGCGCACGCGCCAGATTGGCCGCCACCTCGGGGCCCGAGACCATCTGTATCGCTGCCAGCTTCATGGTGCTGCTCCTGATGCCGCCTCCTCGGGCGGCTTGCGCTCGGACTTCTCGATGCGATCGACCTTGGGCGCATCCCACATGCCGGTGACATGGAATTCCTCCGTGCCGGCCGCCGCCATGGGCTTGCGCAACAGCCATTGGGCCAGGAAGGTGCCCAGGCCGATCGCCGGATTAATGGCCGCATAAGCCAGCGAAGCGCCGCCCACGTTGAGCTCGGGCACCACCAGCACGCGCAGATCCTGGGTCTCGGCGGCCAGATCGGCCTGGCCCTCCATCAGCACCGCCGCCTGCAGGCCCACCATGCGCAGGTTGCTGGTATGGGCCACGCCCTTCTCGATGCGCAGGTCGCCGGTAAAGCTGTCGAAGGCAAAGCCCTGCGAGAACACATCGCGGAAGTCCAGCAGCAGGCGGCGCGGCAGCGATTGCAGACTCAGCACGCCCAGCAGCCGGCCCACGCCGGGCTCGGCCTGCAGGAACTGGCCGGCGTCCAGCGCCACATGCAGCTGGCCGCCCATGCTGGGGTAGTCGGGGCTCAGCGGCGAGCCCTGCCAGCCGAGCTGGCCGTTCAGGCGGCCCTTGCCGCCGCGCAGGATCTGCCCCTGGCCCAGCGCCTGCAGGAGCTTGCCGCCGTCGCTGACGTCCAGCTGCCAGTCCAGCAGGGTGCGGCGCTGACTCTGGCCAGGCTCGGCCACCCATTGCCCGGTGGCGTTGAGCAGCGCGTCGGGGTGCTTGATCTGCAGCCGGGCGAGCTTCCATTCGCGCGTCGGCCCCACCAGCTGGGCATCGATCTCCAGGCGGCCCAGTTTCTTGCCGCGCAGCTCGAAATCCTCCACCACGATGTCCAGCGCCGGCACACTGCTGGGCTGCTTCTCCAGCAGCTGCAGCACCGAATCGGCCTCGCTCTTGGGCAGGGCCAGCCGGCCCAGGCGGGCGTAGACGCGGCCGGGCTGGCCGGCGCGCGCCTGGCGCAGCTCCAGATAGCCGCTCAGCTGTTCGGCATCGATGGTGGCGCGCCAGCCGTTCTGCTCGGGCGCGCGGCTCAGGCCCGCCACCAGGCGCGAGACCTGGCGGCCCGCGGCCTTGAAGCTCTGCGCGCGCAGCGCCAGCTGGCTGGGCGCGTAGCCGCTGTCCATGTTCTCCAGGCTGACCGGGCCGAGCAGGCGCTGCGCGGTGGCGAGCCAGGCGTCGGCATCGAAGCTGGCCAGATTGGCCTGCAGCTGCACGCCGCTGGGCGGCAGCGGCGGCAGGTTGTCCAGCACGCTCAGCGCGCCGCGCAGCACCTGCGCGCTCTCGCCGCCGAGCTCGCGCTGGTAATGCGCTTGCAGCTGGTTGCCCAGCTCCAGGCGCAGCTCGTCGCGCGTGGCGCCTTCATTCCCATTCACCGGCAAGAGCCGCGATTGCAGGCGCAGGTTGAGCGTGCTGTCGGCCTCCTTGCGCAGCGGCGCCGGCAGATCCAGCGCCAGGCCCTGCAGCGAGCTGCCGAGGTTGAACTCGGTCTGCCCCCTGACGAAACCCAGCTCCAGCTTGTAGCCGGTCGAGCCGCTCATAAACTGGGCCAGGCGGCTGGGCAGGCCCAGCTCGCTGGCGCGCCGCAGCGCCTCGGCGCTCAGCTGCCCCTGGGCGCTGAAGCGCAGGCTGCCATCGGCCTGGCTGCCGCCCTCGAACAGGGCCTCGCCGCCCAGCACCCGTGCGCCGGCGGCCTGCAATTGCACGCCCTTGCGGTCGAAATCGATGCGCGCGCGCGTGTTGGAAAACAGCGGCACGTCGGGCCGCAGGCGCAGCTCGTTGCCGGCCAGCAAGACCTGACCCTTGACGCTGGACTTGCTGGCATCCAGAAGCGGGATCTTCAGGCCCAGCTTGAGGCTGGCGTTGCCGCTGGCGCTGGCGGCGTCCAGGCCATGCGAAGTCCATTCCGAGAGCGGCGAGCTGCGCATGAAGCGCAACAGCTCGGCCATGGGGCCGCGGCCCTGACCGTCCATCTCCAGCTGGGCCTGGTGCGCCAGGTCCGGGATGCCGCCGTTCACGTTGAAGAGCTCGTAGCCCAGCACCTTGGCGCGGCCCTTGCGAATCTGCATGCTGCCGCGCTCGAAGATCAGCTCGGCATTGAGCTGCTCCATCACCGGCCAGGGCGAGTTGTAGGCGGGGCTGGTCTCGGTGGCGGCGTGGCTGGGCACATAGGCCAGCTCCACGTCCTTCACCTGGCTGCTGATGCGGAAGATGCCTGCGCCAGCATGGGGGCCGTCGAAGGGGAAATCGGCCAGGTCGCCGCGCACGCGCGCCTGCACCTGGTGCGCCTCGCCGCCGCGGATGGCATCGCGCACATAGCCGCGCGCGGTCTCGCCCACCACCAGCGGCAGGTAGCGCACCACGCGCCTAGCGGGGGCCTGGTCGATGCGGCCGCTGAGGTCCAGGCTGCCGGGCAGGCGCGCGCCGCGGCCGCTGCCGGGCTTGGCGCCGGTGCGCCAGGTAGCCTCGAATTCGGCCTTCACATCCTCGTTCTGCAGGCGCAGCTCGCTGACGCGCAGCTCCACCTGGGGCGGGCCGCCGTCCTTGCGCGCCTCGATGCGCCAGTCCAGCCCGGCGCTGAGCGTCTGCAGGGGGATGCGCGGCTCCTCGAACACGCCGGGAAAGTCCAGCATGCCGTCGCGTATTGCCAGCCGCGCCGTGCCGCCCTTCTCGGTGGCATCGAACTGCAGCTGCGCCCCGGCCAGGCCCGGGCGGGCCGCGCCGTGCGCGTCGGCCGGCACGCCGGCGGCCAGGCTCAGCTGGTCCAGCGCGCCCTTGATGCGGTAGCTCTGCGGCGCCTCGGGCGCGCCCTCCCAGCGCGCGCTGAAGGCGCTGACGCGGCCGCTGGGCGCCATCTCCTGCGCCAGCTGGTGCGCGGCCGCCGGCACCGGCAGGCGCGCCATGATGCGCGCGGCCAGGCCCAGATCCATCTGCTGGGCCGTCAGCTCGCCGCCCAGCAGCTCGCCCAGCTCGGCGCCCAGCACCTGGGAGGCCTGGCGCGTGCGCAGCGAGAGCGACCAGTCCGAGCGCGGCCACACCAGGCCCTCGCCATCCTCGAAGCCGAGCTGGCGCGCGGTAAAGCTGAGGCCTTGCGCATTGCGCTGCATCGAGAGCCGGCCGGCGATCTGCGCCAGCTCCAGCGCCTCGATGCGCTTGCCCAGCTTGAGCTTGACGGCGCGCAGCCCGAGATCGAGGGTGGCGGCCTGGCTCTGGCCCTGCTTGATCTCCAGCCAGGCGCGCAGCGCGCCATCGCCCTCGCTGAGCTCGAAGGGCAGGTCCAGGTAGCGGCGCAGCTCGCGCACATCGGCGCGCGGCAGGTCGGCGAACAACGAGCCGCTCCAATGCTGCAGATCGCCGGGACGCTTGAGCAGCGACTGGGTGAACTGGCCGCGCAGCGAGAGCCGCTCGCCCCAGGCGGGCGGGGGCGTGGCGTCGAGGCGCAGCTCGTGGCGGCGCAGGCCGTTGCGCAGCACCAGGTCCACGCGCGAGAGCTCCAGCGGCGGCGCCTGGCGCGCCTCGTCGATCCAGCGCACGCGGCCGTTCAGGATCACGAACTCATGCTGGACGAAGAACCAGTCGGCCAGATCGCCGCCGGCCTCGGCGCGCTCGGCCTCGTCCACGCTCAGGCCGGCCACGAAGATGCGGCCCTGGGCGTCGCGCCGCACCACCATCTCGGGGGCATCAATCAGCAGCTGCTCGAAGCGCAGCTCCAGCGCCAGCAGCGAGCGCGCCGACAGCGCCGCCGCCACCCGCGGCAGGCGCAGGGCCTCGCGGCCATGCTGGTCGATGAGGCGCACATCGCGCATTTCCAGCGCCGGTATCCAGCCCCCCGAGCGCACCTCGATCTGGCCGATCTGCAGATTCAACCCCAGCGATTTGGAGGCTTGTCGCGCCAGCGCAGGGCGCCATTCATCGATGTGCGGCAGAATCGCCCAGTGCAAAACCAGCCAGGCCAGCAGCATCAGGCTCCATGCCAGCAGCACCAGGGCCACGGCCCATCTGGCGCAGCGGCGGGCCCAGCGGGCGGGGCGGTTGGCGGCGGCGAAGACGGTGGCTAGCAAGGACATGTAGAAGGCACGCGCTCTCGGGCGCGGCACACAGGATGAGAAACGATGACACTCGCAAAGCCTTGGGGGGCGCCCCATCGCTCTCAGGATCGCAGCGAATCTAGCACAGGCCACCCTGCCCCATGAGCGTCGACGAGCATTCTTTACCCTCTGCAACCAAGGCGGCGCTGGCCGCGCACAGCCGCTTCGTGCAGCGCATTCGGCGCCGCTACGACCAGGAGCTGCCCCTGCTGGCCGCCGGCCTGCCCGACCGGGCCGCCATGCAGGCGCTGATCGCGCAGCTGCAGGCCGAGGGCCGCAACCTCGCCAGCGCGCTGCGCGTGACCCGCCATCTGGTGCTGGAGCGCCTGGCGGTGCACGACGTCGAACTGGCCGCGCCGATGAAGGCCATCACCGAGGCGATGACCACGCTGGCCGAGGTGACGCTGTGCGCGGCGCTGACGCAGGCGCGCATCGAGCAGGACGCCATCCACGGCCAGCCGCGCAACAGCGCCGGCGAGGTGATCGAATTCTGGGTCGTGGGCATGGGCAAGCTGGGCGGGCGCGAGCTCAATGTCAGCTCCGACATCGACCTGATCTATGTCTACGACGACGAGGGCGAGACCGATGGCGCCAAGCCGGTCTCGGCGCACGAATACTTCACCCAGGTGGCCAAGAAGCTCTATGCGCTGATCGGCGATGTCACCGAGGACGGCCAGGTGTTCCGCGTCGACCTGGCGCTGCGCCCCAACGGCAACTCGGGCCCGCCGGTGGTGAGCCTGTCGATGCTGGAGGAGTACTTCCTCGTGCAGGGGCGCGAATGGGAGCGCTTCGCCTGGCTGAAGAGCCGGGTGGTGGCGCCGCGCCAGCCCGAGGCCGGCGCACCGCCCTCGCGTGCGGTGGCGCTGCGCTCCCTGGTCACGCCCTTCGTCTACCGCCGCTACCTGGACTACGGCGTGTTCGAGGGCCTGCGGCAGCTGCACCGCAAGATCCGCGACGAGGCGCAGAAGCGCGCCGCCGGCCGGCCCGAGCGCTCCAACGACGTGAAGCTCTCGCGCGGTGGCATCCGCGAGATCGAGTTCACCGTGCAGCTGCTGCAGGTGGTGCGCGGCGGCCAGTTCCCCGAGATCCGCACCCGCTCCACCGTCAAGGCGCTCTCCCGGCTGGCGGCGCGCGGGCTGATGAAGCCGGCCACCGCCGCCAAGCTGGCCGAGGCCTACGATTTCCTGCGCCGCGTCGAGCACCGCATCCAGTTCCTCGACGACCAGCAGACTCATTGCCTGCCGTCGGGTGACAACAGCGACGATGACCTGAAGTGGATCGCGCGCTCCATGGGCATGGTCTGCAGCGCCGAAGCCTGCCAGCTGCTGGACCGCCTGTGCGAGGTACGCGAGCTGGTGGCCACCGAATTCGACGCCTTGCTGCACGACGGCCAGGCGCCCAAGCCCGGCGCCTGCAAGAACGGCCAATGCGGCGGCCCGGCCTTGCCGGTGGATGCCGACGAGTTCCTCGAGAAGCTGCCGCCCGAGCTGGCCGCCGCGGTGCGCCGCTGGGCCCAGCAGCCGCGCGTGCAGAACCTGCGCGAGGAATCGCGCCTGCGCCTGGCCAAGCTGGTGGGCCGCGCCGCCATCGGCGTGAAGGAGGGCGCATGCTCGCTGGACGCCGCGCTGCGCTTCGTCGACTGGGTCGAGCCGCTGCTGCGCCGCGAGAGCTATCTGGCCCTGCTGGTGGAGCGCCCCGCGGTGCAGACCCGGCTGTTGCGCCTCTTGGGCCTGGCGCGCTGGCCGATGCGCTATCTGATGCAGCATCCCGGCGTGATCGACGAATTGGCCGACAGCCGGCTGATGCACGAACGCTTCGACGGCGCCACCTTCATCGCCGACCTGCAGGCCCGCCACGATGCCTGGGCCCAGCATGGCGAGGCCGATGAGGAGGCCTTGCTGGACAGCGTGCGCCGCGCCCACCATGCCGAGGTGTTCCGCACCCTGGTGCGCGACGTCGAGGGCCATATCACGGTGGAGCAGGTGGCCGACGATCTCTCGGCCCTGGCCGACGCCACCCTGCAATGCGTGATCAGCTGGTCCTGGGCGCGCCTCAAGCAGGCGCACCGCCCGGCCCCGAGCTTTGCGGTGATCGCCTACGGCAAGCTGGGCGGCAAGGAGCTGGGCTACGGCGGCGACCTGGACGTGGTGTTCCTGTTCGACGACGCGGACGAGAACTCGCCCGAGATCTACGGCGCCTTCGTGCGCAAGCTGATCACCTGGCTGACCCTGCGCACCGCCGCTGGCGAGCTGTTCGACATCGACACCGCGCTGCGCCCGAACGGCAACTCCGGCCTGCTGGTGACCTCGCTGGCCAGTTTCGAGCACTACCAGACCGGCCGCGGCAGCAACACCGCCTGGACCTGGGAGCACCAGGCCATCACGCGCGCACGCTTCTGCGCCGGCGCACCCGAGTTGGCCGCGCGCTTCGAGGGCGTACGCCGCGCCGTGCTGACGGCCGAGCGCGACATCCAGGCGCTGCGCCAGGAGGTGCAGGCGATGCGCGAGAAGGTGCGCCAGGCCCGCCCGGTGCGCGCCGGCCTGTTCGATGTGAAGCACAGCCCCGGCGGCATGATGGACGCGGAGTTCGCGCTGCAGTTCCTGATCCTGGCGCATGCGCGCCAGCATGCCGAGCTGCTGGACAACGCCGGCAATATCGCCCTGCTGCAGCGCGCGGAGGCCGCCGGCCTGCTGCCCGCCGGCGTGGGCAAGGCCGCCGCCGATGCCTACCGCGAGCTGCGCCGCGTGCAGCACCGGGCACGCCTGGACGAACAGTCCACCGCGCTGGACGAGGCGGCGCAGGCGGCGCAGGGCATTGCCACGCACCGTGACGCGGTGCTGGCGCTCTGGCGGGCCGTGTTCGGCTGATGTCCTGGGCGGCCCTCAGCGCCGGCCTGGCCACGCTGGCCGGCCTGGCCTGGTGGCTGCCGCGCGCGTGGCTGGACTGGCAGCCCGCCCTGTGGGCCCATGAACCCTGGCGCGCCCTCAGCGCCGCCCTGGTGCACTGGAGCGCCCAGCATCTGCTCGCCAATCTGGCCGGCTGTGCGGTGCTGGCCCTGCTGGGCCGGGCCGGCCGGCTGCGCGCCACCCCCGCCTGGCTGGCCGCCTGGCCGCTCACCCAGCTGGGCCTGCTCCTGCAACCCGCGCTGCTGCATTACGGCGGGCTCTCGGGCCTGCTGCACGCGGGGGTGGCGGTGGCGGTGGTGGAGCTGCTGGCACGGCGCGGGCGGGATCGGCTGGTAGGGGCGGCCATCGCGGCCGGCCTGCTGGCCAAGCTGTGGCTGGAACAGCCGCTGGGCCCTGCGCTGCGCACCCTGCCCGGCTGGGACATCGCGATCGCGCCCTTTGCCCATCTCAGCGGCACGCTGGCCGGTGCGCTCAGCGCCCTGGCGTGGCTGGCCTGGCGGCGGCTGCGGGCATCATCGCACCATGCTGAAGTCTGATCGCAAGCCCCACCTCGACGCCTTTGCCGTCGCCTCCGTGCTGTTCTGCTGCGCCCTCTGGGGCCTGGGCCAGGTGGCCATCAAGGCGGCGCTGAGCGAGATCACCCCGTTCTGGCAGGCGGGGCTGCGCTCGCTGATCGCCGGTGCGCTGGTGTGGCTCTGGGCACGGGCGCGCGGCATCGCGCTGTTCGAGCGCGACGGCAGCCTGGGTGGCGGCCTGCTGGCCGGCGGCCTGTTCGCGGCCGAGTTCGCGGCCATCTTCTGGGGCATGCAGTACACCAGCGCCTCGCGCATGGTGGTGTTCATCTACCTCGCGCCCTTTGTGGTGGCGCTGGGCATGCCCTTCATCTCGCGGCACGAGAAGCTCACGCCGCGCCAGGGCCTGGGCCTGCTGCTGGCCTTCGGCGCGGTGGCGTTCGCCTTTGCCGAAGGTTTCGGCGCGGGCGGGCAGCCGCAGCAGTGGCTGGGCGATGCGCTGGGCCTGCTGGCCGCGCTGCTATGGGGCGGCACCACGCTGGCGATACGCGGCAGCCGGCTCGCCAGCGCCAGCGCCGAGAAGACGCTGTTCTACCAGCTGGCGGTCTCGGGCCTGGCGCTGAGCCTGGCAGCCCTGGCCCTGCACGAGCCGCTGCCGCTGGCCTGGTCGGCCCGGCTGCTGGGCTGGTTCGGCTTCCAGGCGGTGATCGTCTCCTTTGCCAGCTATCTGCTGTGGTTCTGGCTGGTGCGCCATTACCCGGCCACGCGCCTGGCCAGCTTCACGCTCAGCACGCCGCTGTTCGGCCTGCTGGCCGGGGTGCTGGTGCTGGGCGAGGCGATCACGCTGCGCCTGGTCATCGCCCTGATCGGGCTGGCGCTGGGCATCCTGCTGGTGAACAAATAGCGGCCTGTCTCCTGGGTGGCAAAGGCGCGCCGCGCCTCGGCATAGACTGCGCCCACCCCACAAGGAGACACTAACCATGATCACACTCTGCGGCTTCTCGCTCTCGAACTACTACAACAAGGTCAAGCTGGCCCTGCTGGAAAAAGGCATCCCCTTCCAGGAGGAGGTGGTGATGACGCATTCCAAGGACGAGGCCGTGCTGGCCGCCTCGCCGCTGGGCAAGGTGCCCTTCATCCGCACCGAGCAGGGCACGCTGTGCGAGAGCCAGGTGATCCTGGACTATCTGGAGCAGGCCTACCCCGCCCAGCCCCTGCTGCCGGCCGAGCCCTTCGCGCGCGCCAAGGTGCATGAGCTGATCACCTTTGTTGAGCTGCACCTGGAGCTGGTGGCGCGCGAGCTCTACGGCCAGGCCTTCTTCGGCGGCAGCTGCAGCGACGCCAACAAGGAACGCGTGAAGAAGCTGCTGGACAAGAACATCCCGGCCTTCAAGCGCCTCGCCAAGTTCGGCCCCTACCTGGCCGGCGACAGCTTCACCCAGGCCGATTGCGCCGGCTGGGTCAGCCTGCCCCTGGTGGCGATGGCCACCAAGTCGGTGCTGGGCGAGGACCTGCTGGCCGCCCATGGCGTCGAGTGGAAGTCCTACGCCAAGCTGATCGGCGAGCGCCCCGCCGCCCAGAAGGTGGCGGCCGACCGCAAGGCCGACCAGGACCGCTTCGCGGCCAAGTAGGCGCAGGCGCCCCGCCAGCGGGAGACTTCTGGCAAGGGCCTTCGAGCGGCTCGCTAAGCACGCGCCAGACCGCCAGGCGCGGTCCGATGACGTCGCGCCCGGCGCGGGCAAGGCAGTCAGCAGGCACAGCGCCGCCTCGACGGGCACGCTAACGTCCAGCGGACTGGCCTCGAAGTTGCCCAGCTCCGTATCCCATTACCACTTCATCCCATAGGCGGCTGGCAGGCGCTGGGCGCGCCAAGGAGCCTATAGGCCCGGCTGGATGATCTGCGCCACCGTTCGTGCGATCACGCGCGCGTTGGCGTGCCGTTCGTCCAGATTGGTCATGACGATGACCGTCAGCTGATCGTCCGGATAGCGAATGAAGTCGACCACATGGCCAGGCATGCCTCCTGAGTGATAAACCCAGCGATGTCCCTGCTGGGTGCGCAGCTGCCAGCCCAGGCCGTACCAGATGTCGGGCGTCGTCGCGTTCGCGGCCTGCATCAGGCTGTTGGGCGTCCACATCAGGTCCAGCGTGGCGCGCTTCAGAATGCGCTCGGTGTACAGCGCCGCGTCCCACTTCGCCATGTCAAGTGCGTTGATCTGCAGGCCGCTGGCCGCCAGCGCCAAGTAGTTGCGCTCGGCGCTGTTGTAGGCATGGGGACGGCGTTGCTCGGCCACGATCTCGTAGCCGATCGCGTTGCCTGCTGCCGACTCGTTCGGCGCCATCAGGCGCGCGCTGTCCATGCCTAGCGGCTGGAACACGCGCCGGCGCAGGAACTCGCCGTAGTGCTGGCCGCTGACCTTCTGGATGATCAGGCCGATCAGGTCGTAGCCCGTATTGCTGTAGAGGAAGGACGAGCCGGGCGGGAAGGCCAGGCCATAGGTTTTGAAGCGCGCCAGCAGCTCGGCGTCGGAGAAGCCCTGATCACGTTCGAGCGCTGCGAAGAAGGCATCGTCCGGGTATTCGGGCAGGCCCGAACTATGGTTGAGCAGATGCCGGATCGTGATGCCGTTCCAGGCCGCGGGCGTGGCGCCAAGATACGGATCAAGCCTGTCATCGAGCGTGAGGAGGCCGTCTTCGACCAGCAGCATGATGGCGCTCGCGGCAAAGGACTTGGTGACCGAACCGATCTCAAAGCGCTGTTCGACCTGTATTGGCGTGGCAGCCTCGAGATCGGCATAGCCATAGCCCTTGGCATAGACGATTCGGCCGGACCTGGCCACCACCAAGCTGGCCCCCGGAATGCGCTGTGCGAGCAACTGCTGCTGGACCATATCGTCGACCGCGGGTATCGCCCCCTGGCTCGAACCAGCAGGCTGCGTGCTGACCTGGGGCAGCACGCGCTCGGACGCCAGCGTCCCCTCGCCGCCCCCGCCTCCTCCGCCACAGCCAGCCAAAGGCAGAGCCCAAATGGATTGCAGGAGCAGGCGGCGCTGAGTCAACTGGGACATGATGTTGGGGTGTCGTGGAAGCAGCGCGAGTCTGCCAGCGCGCGCCCGACTTCGGGGTAGCTGCGGCAGTGCGCTTTGGCTGGCCTTTGGCCGCGCGCCTCCCGACCGCACCGATACTGCGCCATGCACATTCTGTTAATCGAGGACGATCTCGACCTTGGCAAGGCCCTGCAGGCCGCGCTGCGCCAGGGCGGCTTCAGCAGCCGATGGCTGCGCCGCGGCGCCGATGCGCCCGAACGCTTGGACCCTGTCCAGCAGGACGCGGTGTTGCTCGATCTCGGTTTGCCCGATGGTTGCGGCTTGCAATTGCTCAAGCGCTGGCGCGCTCAAGGGGCCGCCACGCCGCTGCTGGTCATGACCGCACGGGTCGGTCTTGCCGATCGATTGGAGGGTCTGGACGGCGGCGCCGACGACTACCTCAGCAAGCCCTTCGAGATACCCGAGTTGATGGCCCGCTTGCGGGCCCTGCTGCGTCGCAGCGCGGGCCAGGCCAGCGAGAACTGGCGCATCGGCGACCTGACGATCCGGCCGCGCGAGCGCGAAGTGCGGGTGTGTGGGCGTGCTGTCGAGCTGAGCCCGCGCGAGTTCGATCTGCTGAATCTGCTGGCCGGCGAAGCTGGCACCGTCGTTCCCAAGGGCAAGCTGGCGCAAAAGCTGGCGCCCTTGGGCGAGGCGCTGGATTTCGCCAACCTCGAGATGCACCTGTCGAACCTGCGCCGCAAGATCGGCGCCGAGCGCATTGGCACCGTGCGCGGCATAGGCTATCGCCTGCTGACATGAGCCGCCGCACCGCGTGGCGCCGGATGCTCGGTCCCTCACTAAGTCGCCGCATTGGCCTGGCGCTGCTTGCTACCTTGATGTTGGTCGGGCTGGAGATTCTGGCCTGGAATTACCTCGAATACCGGCGCGATATGGCGGTGGATCCCGGCGTCCGGGAGATCGTCGTCAACATCACCGCACATTTGCAAAGGACGCCCGCGATGAATCGCGCGGTTTCACTGCGCGTCCTGATCGACGACGCCAACCAATGGCGCCGCGCCCAGCCCGATCGTTGGAAGGGCGAGCTGGCGGTGCTATGGCTGGCACCTGATGGTCAGGTCCTGTACGAATCGCACCCCCATTGGCGTGCCGCCTTGCTGGCCCAGACCCCAGGTCGGGATGACCACATGATCGAAGGGCGCCCACATTGGGCCTATCGGCAAGACAGCGCCGTGGGCTCGGTGCGCGTCGCCGAGCCAGTCCGCGGCCCCGAGGCGATGCTGCGCAAGGTGGCGCATCAGCTGGGGTTCTACCTGCCGATCGCATTCCCGGTCGTGCTGCTGCCCCTGTGGTTGGCTTTGCATCGCGGCCTGCGCCCGCTGCGCGAACTGGTGCAGCGCCTGTCGCAGCGCGATGCCCAGGACCTGGGCCCGCTGGACGTACACCTGCCGCAATCGGAGTTGCAGCCCCTGGGCCAGGCCTTCGACGCGATGCTCGGTCGTCTGCGCCTGCAGCGCGAGCGCGAACGCCGGTTCGTGCAGGAAGCCGCGCACGAGTTGCGCACGCCGCTGGCCGTCATCGCTGCACAGGCCCATGTGTTGCGCCAGGCCGAGACCGAAGCCGAACGTGAGCAGGCCGCGCGAGCCCTGGAGGGCGCGGTCACGCGCGCCGCGCATCTGAGCCAGCAACTGCTGACTCTGGCCAGCGTTGAGTCTGTCCACACCACATCCGACCGGAACACCGATCTGGCCGAGCAGACGCGCGCCCAGCTGGCTGAACTGTTGCCGCTGGCCGAGGCGCGCCGCATCAGCCTGGCGCTCGAAGCGCCAGACCAATTGCCCAGCCGGATATCGCCTACGCTGTGGGGCTCACTGCTCGGCAATCTGGTCGGCAATGCCTTGCGCTATTGCCCCGAAGGCAGTCGCATCGAAGTCCGCTTGAGCGAGCAGGCCGAAGGCCTGTGCCTGCAAGTCGCCGACGATGGCCCTGGCATTGCCGAAGCCGACCGGCAACGCGTGTTCGAACGCTTTTGGCGCAGCGACCAAACCGGAGCCAGCGGCAGCGGCCTGGGCCTGGCGATCGTGCGCCAGGTGGTGCACAGTCTGGGCGGCACCGTCGCCATCGGTTCCGGTCTGGACGGGCGCGGCGTCGCCTTCAGCGTCAGCGGGCTTGCGCCGCAAGGGGATTGAGCGCGATACCGCCCCGAGCGGTATTCGACGTTTCATCCGTCTTTTTGAGCAGCCTGTCGCCACGGCCTGGGTCGCCCGGGGGAGTCTTGTTATGGTGTGCTACATCAGCAACACACCGCGGGGTCCCGCCCCGACAAGGACATGCAAAGCTGGAACGACAACGCGCCGATCTACCAGCAGCTGGCCGACCAATTGGCCGCGCAGCTGCTGGACGGCACCCCTCCCGAGGGCGAAGTCCTGCCCTCGGTCCGCAGCCTCGCAAGCCGCTACCTGATCAATCCGCTCACCGTCAGCCGGGCCCTGCAGGCCCTGGTGGACAACGGCCTGGTCGAGAGCCGCCGCGGCGTGGGCATGTATGTGCGCCAGGGGGCGCGCGAGCGCCTGCTGCAAAGCGAGCGCCAGCAGTTCCTGCAAAAGGAATGGCCGCAGCTGCGCGCCAAGCTGCAACGCCTGGGCCTGTCGGCCTCGGATCTGAACTGGGGACAACAATGAACAACACGGACCACTCCAACCTCGTCGAAGCCAGCGGCTTCAGCCTGCGCTACGGCCGCAAGACCGCCGTCGACGACATCAGCTTCAAGATCCCCAAGGGTCGCGTGGTGGGCCTGCTGGGTCACAACGGCGCCGGCAAGACCTCGCTGATGAAGGCCATGGTGGGCCTGATCGGTGGCTCGGGCCAACTCAGCGTGCTGGGCCTGGACCCGCGCGCCCAGCGCAACGAGCTGCTGACCTCGCTCTCCTACATCCCCGACGTGGCGGTACTGCCGCGCTGGGCCAAGGTGGAAGAGCTGCTGACCCTGATGAGCGGGCTGCAGCCGCGCTTCTCGGCCGAACGCGCCCGCACCCTGCTCAAGCGCACCAGCGTGGCCAGCGGCGACAAGGTGAAGAACCTCTCCAAGGGCATGGTGACGCAGCTGCACCTGGCGCTGATCGCCGCCATCGACACGCGGCTGATGATCCTGGACGAGCCCACCCTGGGCCTGGATGTGATGTCGCGCAAGAGCTTCTACGAGATGCTGATCGACGAATGGTGCGATGGCGAGCGCACCGTCATCATCTCCACCCACCAGGTGGAGGAGATCGAGACCCTCTTGTCCGACGTGATGATGCTGGACGAGGGCAAGCTGGTGCTCAACATCAGCCTGGAGGAGATGGACTCGCGCTTCGTGGCCCTCTCGCACGATGCCGCCGCCGCCGATGCGGTGGCCTCGGCCCATCCGCTGCTGCGCTACCGCCTGCAGGGCAAGCCCGCGGCGCTGTTCGACGGCGAGCCGCCGGTGGACTTGCAGGCCCTGGGCCAGCGCTTCCGCCCCAGCCTGGTGGACCTGTTCATGGCCCTGACCCGCAAGCCCGAAATGCAAAGCCGCCAGGCCTGAGCAGAACAAACGAGGAGAAAACCATGTCCACACGTTTCATGACCCTGCTGCAGCGCGAATGGATGCAGCACCACCGCGGCTGGCTGCTGCTGATCCTGATCCCGCCGCTGCTGGTGCTGCTGGCCATGCCCTTCGGCCGCGTCGAAACCGATGCCAGCAGCGCCCCCACCATGGCGGTGGCCGCGGTGGCCCTGGGCGCCACCGCGCTGGGCGGCTTCGGCATCAGCTGGCTGGTGTCGATGTTCCAGATTCCGGGCCTGGCGCGCCGCGACCAGCAGGATCGCTCGATCGAGTTCTGGCTCTCGCTGCCCGGCACGCACACCGAGAGCATCGCCGCCACCGTGCTGATGCATGTGGTGTTCGTGCCCCTGCTGGCCCTGGCGATCAGCGCCGGGTTGGGCCTGGTGATGGCCGCGGCGGTGGTGATCAAGGTCAGCGGCCTGGCGGCCCTCACCGAGGTGTCCTGGCTGGGCCTGCTGATCGCCGGCGTGGTGGGCGTGCTGCGCCTGGGCTTCGGCGTGCTGCTGATGAGCTTGTGGCTGGCGCCC
Organism: Roseateles sp. FW301-B2; assembly: GCF_058788955.1. Taxonomy (NCBI): domain Bacteria; kingdom Pseudomonadati; phylum Pseudomonadota; class Betaproteobacteria; order Burkholderiales; family Sphaerotilaceae; genus Roseateles; species Roseateles sp. FW301-B2. Next base: position 94,146 of record NZ_JBYTBE010000009.1, on the reverse strand, counting down.
ATCTACCTGGGCCTGATGGCCGCCTCGGCCTGGCTGAAGCGTTGGGGCGCACCGCTGCTGATCGTGGCCACGCTGATCGCCGGCAATGTGCTGAACAAGGTCTACGACAACCCGATCGTCTGGAAGCTGCTGCAAGCCCAGGCGGACGGCGCCGGCCGCGCCCTGATGGATGCCAAGAAGGAGCTGGAGCGCACCGTGGACGGCCCGGCCAGCCTGCCGCAGTTCATCGGCGAGATCTCCAGCTGGGCGCTGCACGACGCGCTGGCCGCCCTGGGTCAGCTGGCCTCGCCGCACCTGATCGGCGGGCTCGCCATCGCCGCCGCCTGCTTCGGCCTGCTGATCCTGCATCGCCGCAACGCCCACTGAGCACGGCACCAGGCCGAATGCCAAGAGCCCGCGTCAGCGGGCTCTTTTCATTGGGGGCAGGGGCCGGCGCTTCAGCTTGATGCGAGCGGCACCACCACCCCGGTGGCCGCGGCGACGCGTGCGGCCATCTCCTTGCGGAAGCGGTTCAGCTCCTGCACGCTTGCGAAGCTGCGATCCATCAGCAGGCTCATGTTGTGGAGGATGCGCTCCACCACCTTGTTCTCCCACACCGCGTCGAACTGGATCTGCGTGTCCAGCCACTTCTCCAGCCACTCGGGGTCGGGCAGGCGGCTCTGGATGGTGTCGCGCGGGAACAGCTTGGCGTTCACATGCAGATTGGTGGGATGCAGGGCCTGGGCGGTGCGGCGCGCGCTGGCCATCAGCACCCCCACCTTGGCAAAGGCCGCCTTGGCCTCGTCGCCGAACTTCTGCATGGCGCGCTTCATGTAGCGCAGGTAGGCGCCGCCGTGGCGCGCCTCATCACGCGCCAGGGTCTCGTAGATCGCCTTGATGACGGGTTCGGTATGCCATTCCGACGCGCGCCGATACCAGTGGTTCAGGCGGATCTCGCCGCAGAAATGCAGCATCAGCGTTTCCAGCGCTGGCGCGGGATCAAAATCGAAGCGCACCTCGTGCAGCTCCTGCTCGGTGGGCACGAGGTCGGGGCGGAAGCGGCGCAGGTATTCCATCAGCACCAGCGAATGCTTCTGCTCCTCGAAGAACCACACGCTCATGAAGGCCGAGAAGTCGCTGTCGTCGCGGTTGTCGCGCAGAAACATCTCGGTGGCCGGCAGCGCCGACCACTCGGTTATGGCATTCATCTTGATGGTGCGGGCCTGGTCCTCGGTGAGCCGGCTGGCATCGAACTTGTCCCAGGGGATGTCCGTGTCCATGTTCCAGCGCACGGCTTCGAGTTGCTTGAAGAGTTCGGGGTAAAGCATGACGAGTCCTCGCTAAGGCAGCAAATTCTATGCGTCTGCCGTGACAACGCACGCGTGGCCGGACGGCCGGCAGGGCCTCGCTCAGGCGGGGTCGGCGCGCCAGCGCTGCACCGCGGCGGCCACCTCGCCCAGCTGCGCGACGCGCTGCACGCCGCCGACCGCGCTGCGCTGCAGGGCACTGCCGCTGCCGCCGGCCCATAGTGCCACTGCGGGCGGCAGCAGGGCGCGCAACTGCTGCAGGCCCTCGTGCACCGCGCCGGCGGGCAGCACATTGCTGAAGCTCAGCGCCACGATGTCGGCGGCATGGGCGCGCGCCGCCAGCGGGATGTCGGCCAGCGGCGTCTGCACGCCCAGCGAGAGGCATTGGCAGCCCTCGATCGTCAGCATCGCCTCGGCCATCAGCAGGCCCAGGCCATGGGCCTCGCCCGGCAGGGTGCTGAGCAGCACGCGCGGCCGCTCACTCAAGGCCTGGCGCGGCACCGCATGGATGGCCTGGCGCAGCACCTGCTGCAGGCATTCCGAGTAGATGTGCTCTTCGAACACCGCCAGCTCGCCCTGCATCCAGAGCTCGCCCACCTGCGTCGTCAAGGGGGCGATCAACTCCAGCACGGCCGCGCCCAGGCCCATGCGCACGATGGCCTGGGCCAGCAGGCGGCGCAAGTCTTCCACCCGATGCGACTGCAGCAAGTCCAGATAAGGCGCGAGCGTCTCGGCAGGCAGGTGGCCCTGCTTGGCCTGCAAGCTGCTGCGCCGCTGCATCGCCTCCGCCAGCAAGGCCTGCAACACCTCCCGATCGGCGGGCACGACGCGCCCGGGCCGATGGCCGGCATCCAGCAGGCGCTTCAGCAGGCGCAGCTTCTCGACCTGCTCGGGTGGATAGATGCGCTCGTCCTGCGCATCGCGCAGCGGTGCCGGAAAGCCATAGCGGCGCTCCCAGATGCGCAAGGTGTCCTTGCTGAGCCCGGTCTCGCGCTCGACGGCGGCAATGCCCGGCATCCCGGAGGACGCGGATTCAGCCACGGCGCGTTCCGTCCACCAGCCATTTATTTGCAATTTTGTCCTGGACAAACATATGACATTCCGTTTGATATGCCCTAATATAGCGACGCGACATCGATTTGACTAGGACAAACAATGTTCAAAGCCGGCCCAATACCAGCGCACCCATGCCGACTCACCGGGCGGCAAGCCGCGTCAGCCAGGCGTTAACTTCATGACCCATACTGTTGCTCATCTGCTGACCATTGTCCCCGCTAGCTGGGACAAATCCGCCCTGGCCAGCGCCAAGCATGGGCGGACGCAGTACACAGTGGTCAAGCCCTTGAGTGCGGCTGCCGATACCGTGGCAGACGTCTCGGCTTTGAGCACAAGCCCGCAACAAACAGGTAAAGTTTCCACCAACTTTCAGTCGCAAGATCTCCCCGTCAATGGGGCTGTAATCCCGGAGCCTTTCTCCTCCTCCTCCCTCCCTCCCTCGTTAGCTCCGGGGCGTCTTGCGGCTACTTTTATGTCCAGGGCTTCCGCCTCGTGCGGAAGCCCTTTGCTTTTGCGCCAGGCCTCGGGCGCCGCCGATCATGCACGCGGGCTGAGCGAGTTCCTGGCCGGCCTGCATGCGCTTCCCCCCGGTGGTGGCGCCGGCCCTGGCGGCCCGCGCGTGGCGGTGGTCGGTTCCGGCATTGCGGGTCTTTCGGCCGCCTGGGCGCTCAGCCGCCACGCCGATGTCACGCTGTTCGAGGCCGGGGACTATTTCGGTGGCCACACGCACACCGTCGACATCACGCTGCAGGGTCAGCGGCACGGCGTCGACACCGGCTTCCTGGTCTTCAACGAGCGCACCTACCCGCTGCTGATCCAGTTGTTCGCGCAGCTGGGGGTGGAGGTCGCGGCCAGCGACATGTCCTTCTCGGTCCAGCTGCCCGAGCTGGCCCTCGAATGGAGCGGCTCCAACCTCAACAGCGTGTTCGCCCAGCGTCGCAATCTGCTGCGCCCCGCGTTCTGGGGCATGTTGCAGGATCTGCTGCGCTTCAACCGCCTCTGCACCGCACTGGCCGAGCGCGGCAGCGAAGCCGCACTGTCGCAATCGATCGGCGACTTCCTCGGCGAGCAGCGCTTCGGCGAGGCCTTCCGGCGCTGGTATCTGCTGCCCATGGTGGCCTGCATCTGGTCATGCCCGACCGCGCAGATGCTGCAGTTCCCGATCCGCACGCTGATCCGCTTCTGCCACAACCATGGGCTGCTGCAGGTGACGCAGCGGCCGCAGTGGTTCACGGTGCGCGGCGGCGCACGCCACTATGTGGACAAGCTGCTGCCGCAGATCCGGCACAAGCGCCTGAACTGCGCCGTCCATGCGGTGGAGCGTTGCGGCACGCAGCTCAGGGTGCACAGCGGCGCCGGCACCGAGCTGTTCGATGAGGTGGTGCTGGCCGGTCACAGCGACCAGTCGCTGGCCCTGCTCGGCAACGCCAACCTGCAGGAGCGCCAGATCCTCGGCAGCATCGGCTACCACCGCAACCGCGCCGTGCTACATACCGACGCGGGCCTGCTGCCGCAGCGCCGGCGCGCCTGGGCGGCCTGGAACTACGAACATGGCGGCAGCGCCGGCCAGCTCCGGCGCGGGCGCGAAGACCAGGCGGTCTGCCTGCATTACCTGCTCAACCGGCTGCAGCCCCTGCCCTGGCAGCAGCCGGTGCTGGTGTCGCTGAACCCGGTGCGCGAGCCGGATGCCGCACAGGTGCTGGGCGAGTTCGATTATGCGCATCCGGTGTTCGACCTGCCCGCCGTGCGTGCCCAGGAGCGCCTGCACGAGATCCAGGGCCGCGATCATCTCTGGTACTGCGGCGCCTGGACCCGCTATGGCTTTCACGAGGATGGCCTGCTGTCGGGCCTGGGCGTGGCCAAGCGCATGCTGGAACATTGGGCCGCGCGCGCCCCGGCCGGAGCCACGCCGTGAGCAGCAGCGCCTGGCCGCAGCAGGCGCTGCTGGGCATGGGCCGGGTGCGCCACACGCGCCTGCGCCCGGCCCGGCACCATTTCAGCTATGCCAGCTACTTCCTGATGCTGCCGCTGCGGCGCCTGCGCGAACAGCCCTGCGCGGCCCTGCATCGCAACGGCTTCGGCTGGCTGAGCTTTCACGACGCCGACCATGGCGACGGCGGGCCCGACTGCCTGCACTGGCTGGATGCGCTGCTGGCGCGCGAGGGCATCGACGACGCCACCGGCGAGGTCTGGCTGCACTGCCTGCCGCGCGTGCTGGGCTATGCCTTCAAGCCGGTGAGCTTCTGGTACTGCGAGCGCGCCGACGGTGAGTTGGCCGCCATCGTGGTGGAGGTCAACAACACCTTCGGTGAACGCCACTGCTATCTGCTGCAGGGCGCGCAGCTGGGGCGCGAGCTGCGCGCCCACAAGGTCTTCCATGTCTCGCCCTTCTGCCGCGTCGGCGGGCATTACCGCTTCCGCTTCATGCATGCCTGGCAGGCCGGGTGCGCGCGCACCGTGGCGCGCATCGATCACCACGACGAGGCCGGCGCGCTGCTGGAGACCAGCGTCAGCGGTGAGCTGCAGCCGCTCAGCGAGCGCAGCGCCCGCGCCGCCTTTCTTGCCATGCCCTGGCTGAGCGCCGCCGTGATGGCGCGCATTCACTGGCAGGCGCTCAGGCTCTGGCTCAAGCGTGTGCCCTTCTTCCGCAAGCCGGCCGAGCCGCCCCGATTCCTGACCCGCTGACGGCCTCGCCAGAAACCGCCACCACGATGAACTCGACCACCTGCACCAACCGCTTCGGCCTGCCGGAGAGCGCCCCCGGCGCCGCGCGCCGGGTATTCCGCCTGCTCAGCCTGCTCCAGCATGGCAGCCTGGACGTGCAGCTGCCCGACGGCAGCCAGCTGCATTTCGGCCGGCATGAGGGGCCGCGGGCGGCGCTGCGCATCAAGTCCTGGGAGGTCTGCGCCGCCGCCCTGCGCGCCGGCGACATCGGCTTTGCGGAAAGCTATGTGGCGGGCGACTGGAGCACGCCCGACCTCTGCGCCCTGCTGGAGCTGCTGGTGCGCAACCGCGAGGCGCTGGAGCGCGTGGTCTACGGCCGCTGGTGGGGCGCGCTGGCCTACCGCATCAGGCATTGGCTCAACCGCAACAGCCGCGAGGGCAGCCGCAAGAACATCCACGCGCATTACGACCTCGGCAACAATTTCTACAAGCTCTGGCTGGACCCGAGCATGAACTACTCGAGCGCCTGGTTTGACGGCGACGGCCGCCAGCCCCTGGCGCAGGCGCAACAGGCCAAGATGCAGCGCGCCCTGCGCGAATGCGAGCTGCAGCCGGGCCAGCGCGTGCTCGAGATCGGCTGCGGCTGGGGCGCCGTGGCCGAGACCGCCACGCGCGACTTCGGCGCGCGGCTCACCGGGGTGACGCTGTCGAGCGAGCAACTTGCCTGGGCGCAGCAGCGCCTGCAAGGCGCCGGCCTGGCCGAGCGCGCCGAGCTGCGCTTCCAGGACTACCGCGACATCGCTGACGCCCCCTTCGACGCCATCGTCTCGATCGAGATGTTCGAGGCGGTGGGCCGGCAGTACTGGGATGGCTACTTCCAGACCCTGCGCGACAAGCTCAAGCCCGGCGGCCGTGCCTGCATCCAGAGCATCACCATCCGCGACGATCTGTTCGAGCGCTACACGCGCTCCAGCGACTTCATCCAGCAATACATCTTCCCCGGCGGCATGCTGCCCAGCCCCAGCCAGTTCCGCGCCCATGCGGCCAGGGCCGGCCTGCGCGTGGTCAACGAGCTGGCCTTCGGGCTCGACTATGCCGAGACGCTGAAGCGCTGGCGCGAGGCATTCCTGGCCCAGGAGGCGACGGTGCGCGAGCAGGGCTTCGACACCCGCTTCATGCGGCTGTGGGAGTTCTACCTGGCCTATTGCGAGGCCGCCTTCGCGGCCGGCAATACCGATGTCATGCAGTTCACGCTGCGGCGGGATTGAGGCCGCGATGCCGCGGCGCCGCACCCTGCTGAGCCTGGCCGCCGCGCTGTGCTGGCCGGCCGCCCGCGCACGCCCCGCCCCGCCGGAGCTGGCGGGCCTGCATTTGCAGGGTCAGGCGCGCATGCGCTTCTTCGGCCTGGCCATCTACGACATCCGGCTGTGGGTCAGGGAGCGCGTCGATGCGCGCAACTGGCCCGAGCAGCCGCTGGCGCTGGAGCTGGAATACGCGCGCAGCCTGCGCGGCGCCGAGATTGCCAAGCGCTCGCTGCAGGAGATGCGCCGCCAGGCCGAGATCGCCGACGCCGCGGCGCAGCGCTGGCTGGCCGAGATGCAGCAGAGTTTTCCGGATGTGCAGGCGGGCGACCGCCTCAGCGGGCAGCTGCTGCCGGCGCAGGGTGCGCAGTTCTTCGTCAACGGCCGGCGCGGCCGGCTGATCGCCGAGCCCGAGTTCGCGCGGCTGTTCTTCGGCATCTGGCTGTCGGAGCGCAGCTCCGAGCCCGGCCTGCGCAACACCCTGCTGGAGGGCCGGCATGACGGCGGCTGAACTCGGTGCGCTGGCCGGCCTGCGCTATGGCGCGCTGGGCTTTCCGCTCGCCTTCGTGGCGCTGCCGCTGTATGTGAACCTGCCGGCGCACTATGCGCAGCAGTACGGCGTGCCGCTGGCGACGCTGGGGCTGCTGCTGCTGGTGTCGCGCGCGCTCGATGCCCTGGCCGACCCCTTCATCGGCCTGGCCTGCGATCGCTGGCTGCGGCGCGGCCCGCGCCCGCTGTTCGCGCTGCTGAGCCTGGCCGCGCTGCTGCTGGCCGCGGCCTTTGCCGCCCTGTTCCACCCGCCCGCCTGGGGCCCGACGGGCCTGCTGGCCTGGTGCGCGCTGATGCTGATGGCGGCCTACCTGGCCTACAGCCTGCTCAGCGTGATGCACCAGGCCTGGGGCGCCAGCCTGGGCGGCAGCGCCGTGCAGCAGACGCGCATCGCGGCCTGGCGCGAAGGGCTGGCCCTGGCCGGTGTGATCTGCGCCTCGGTGCTGCCCGGCCTGGCCGGCATCGGCGCCACCAGCCTGCTGCTGCCCCTGGCGCTGGCCCTGGCGCTGCTGGGTCTGTGGGGCGCACCCCGGGCGCGGCCCGGGCCGGCCACCGCGCCGCGCCCGGACCCCTGGCTGGCCTGGCGCGTGCCGGGCTTTCGGCGCCTGCTGCCGGTGTTCCTGCTGAACGGCGTGGCCGCCGCCATCCCGGCCACGCTGCTGCTGTTCTTCGTGCGCGACCGCCTGCAGACGCCGCAGGCCGAGGGCCTCTACCTGGGCAGCTATTTCGCCGCCGCGGCGCTGTCGATGCCGCTCTGGCTGCGCGCCGTAGCGCGCTTCGGCCAGGCGCGCAGCTGGCTGATGGCGATGCTGCTGGCGCTGGCCTGCTTTGCCTGGGCGGCCAGCCTGCCGAGCGGCGCGGTGGCGGGTTTCACCCTGGTCTGCCTGGGGTCAGGTCTTGCCTTGGGCGCCGACCTGAGCATCCCTGCCGCCATGCTCGCGCGCGTGCTGCAGGCGGCCGGGCTGAGCGGCCGGGCCGAGGGCGTCTTCTTCGGCTGGTGGAACCTCTGCAACAAGCTCAATCTGGCGCTGGCCGCCGGGCTGGCGCTGCCGCTGCTCGGCGCGCTGGGCTATGCGCCGGGGCAGCGCGAACCCCAGGCATTGCAAGCCCTGACCCTGGCCTATGCCGCCCTGCCCTGCCTGCTGAAGGCCGCTGCCGCGGCCTTGCTCTATCTGCTGTGGATACGCCGCGAGCCAGGTGCGCTGCGGCTGGAGGAAGCCCGATGACAGCTCTCACCCGTCGCACCCTGCTGCTGAGCGCCCTGGCCCTGGCGGGCTGCGCCAGCGCCCCCGAGCCGGCCGACTACGCGCGCGAGGCCCCGGCACTGGACCTGCGCAGCTATTTCAACGGCCCGCTGCTCGCGCATGGCATCTTCACCGACCGTGCCGGCAAGGTGCAGCGCCGTTTCATCGTCCGGCTGCTGGGGCACTGGCAGGGCGACGAGGGCGTGCTGGAAGAGGACTTCGAGTACAGCGATGGCGCCAGGGAGCGCCGCGTCTGGCAGCTCAAGCGCCTGGGTGACGGCCGCTGGAGTGGCCGCGCCGCCGACGTGCTGGGCGAGGCGCAGGGCATGTCGGCGGGCAATGCGCTGCGCTGGAGCTACACGCTGAAGCTGCCGGTGGACGGCAAGGTCGTCGAGGTGGACTTCGACGACTGGATGTACCTGCTGGACGACAAGGTCATGCTCAACAAGGCGCAGATGAGCAAGTTCGGCATCCGCCTGGGCGAGGTCACGCTGTCGTTCCGGAAGCTCTGAACATGGCGCTCAACCCCAAGCTGCAGGACTGGGAGGGCAAGGTGGTCTGGCTGGTCGGCGCATCCAGCGGCATCGGCCAGGCGCTCGCCACCGCGCTGCATGCGCGCGGCGCGCGCGTCTGCGTGTCGGCGCGCCAGGCGGCGCGCCTGCAGGACTTCGCGCGTGCGCATCCCGGCAGCCTGGCCCTGCCGCTGGATGTGCTGGACCCCGGCGCCCTGCCGCAGGCGCTGCGCCAGATCCTGCGCCAGCATGGGCGCATCGACCTGTGCGTCTACTGCGCCGGCCATTACCAGGCCATGGGCGCGGCGCAGTTCTCACTCGCCGAGGCCCAGCGCCACCTGGACATCAACTACGTCGGCGCGCTGAATCTGCTGGCGGTGCTGCTGCCGCAGCTGGCCCTGCAATCGCACCAGGGCCGGGGCGGGCACCTCAGCCTGGTGTCGAGCGTGGCCGGTTACCGCGGCCTGCCGAGGTCGATGGCCTACGGGCCCAGCAAGGCCGCGCTGACCCATCTGGCCGAGGTGCTCTACCTGGATCTGCAGCCGCTGCGGCTGGGCGTGTCGGTGGTGCATCCAGGCTTTGTGGCCACGCCGCTGACGGCGCGCAACGACTTCCACATGCCAGCGCTGCTCAGCCCCGAGCAGGCCGCCCAGGCGATGCTGCGCGGCTGGGCGCGCGGCGCCTTCGAGATCCATTTCCCCAAGCGTTTCACGCTCTGGCTCAAGCTCATGCGCATGCTGCCCTATGGCCTGTACTTCCGGCTCGTGCGGCGCGCGACCTCGCCTCCCCAGTCATGACCACAGCCCCACGACACCCCGACAAGCGCATGGCTGCATTGATCGCCTATTTCGAGCAGCTCGGCACGTCCGATCTGGCGCGCCTTGGCGAGCGCTACACGGAGCAAGCCTTCTTCAAGGATCCGTTCAACGAGGTGCAGGGCCTGGCCGGCATCGAGCGCGTATTCGCCCATATGTTCGAAACCCTGGCCTCGCCCCGCTTCGTGGTGCTGGATGCAATCACGCAGGGCTCCCAGGGCTTCATCAGCTGGGACTTCCTGTTCCGGCTCAAGGGCGAGACCCAGGAGCGCCGCATCCATGGCAGCAGCCATCTGCGCTTCGCACCCGACGGCCGCGTGGCCTACCACCGAGATTACTGGGACGCCGCCGAGCAGCTCTACGAGCAAGTGCCGCTGCTGGGCACGCTGCTGCGCCTGATCAAGCGCCGGCTGCGCGCCTGATCAGCGCAGCCAGCCCTTGCGGCGGAAGTACACAAAGGGCGCGGCCACCGTCGCAACCATCAGCAACAGCGCGAAGGGATAGCCCCACTCCCATTCCAGCTCGGGCATGTGCTTGAAGTTCATGCCGTAGATGCTGGCGATCAGCGTCGGCGGCAGCAGCGCCACGCTGGCCACCGAGAAGATCTTGATGATCTTGTTCTGGTTGATGTTGATGAAACCGACGGTCGCATCCATCAGGAAGTTGATCTTGTCGAACAGGAAGGCGGTGTGCGAGTCCAGCGAGTCGATGTCGCGCAGGATCTGGCGCGACTCCTCGAACTGCTCGGCATTGAGCATACGGCTGCGCATCATGAAGCTGACCGCGCGGCGCGTGTCCATCACATTGCGGCGGATACGGCCGTTCAAGTCTTCCTCGCGCGCGATCGCCGCCAGCACCTCGCCGGCCTCGGTGTCGTTGACGTCCTTCTTCAGCACGCGCGCACTGACCTTCTCGAGGTTGTCGTAGATGCCTTCCAGCACATCGGCCGAGTACTCGGCGTCGGCGTCGTAGAGCTTGAGCAGCACATCCTTGGCATCCTCGATCAGGGCCGGGATGCGGCGCGCCCGCAGGCGCAGGAGGCGGAACACCGGCAGGTCCTCGTTGTGCACCGAGAACAGCACGTTGTTGTAGAGGATGAAGGCCACGCGCACATTGCGCGCCGACTCGTCGTCGTCGATCAGGAAGTCGGAACGGATGTGCAGCTCGCCGTTGTCTTCCTCGTAGAAGCGCGCCGACTCCTCCAGGTCTTCGTCGACGATGTCCTCGGGGATGGTGAGCCCGAAGCGATCGCGTATCCAGCCCTTTTCTTCCTGGGTCGGGCTTTCCAGGTCGACCCAGATCGGCCGGCTCAGGGCCAGGTCTTCGGCGGTTTCGATTTCTTCCTGGAACAGCCCGCCCTTGAGGCGGCCGTTGTCCAGCGTGAACACGTTCAGCATGCAGTCTCCAGCGTATGGCGCTGATGGCGCCTGGCGCAGGGGGACGGGCCTGGTGTTAATGCGGGCGCAGGGCGCCCAAGGCTCGTCCGGATGAGGGTCAAAAGTTCGGAACCCGTCTCACTCCGGACAAGCGGCGCGGCCCGCATTCAGATGCGCAGGCCGCTGCGTTTGGCACTGGAGTGGACGGTCACCGAGGGTGGTCGCTGTCCAAGTAAGGCTCCAGAGATGGGAAGCGCGCATTATCACATCGCGGCAGGAGCCTCCAAGCAAAAACGCCGCAGGGCTTGAAACCCGCATCAACAGGCGCATCTGAGGCCTGTGTGCATTTCGTCACAAGTCGGGGAAGGCGCGGAATTGGACTTTCAAATGACCACAAACCCTGGTTTAAAACGCTTGTCACGATCAGGCTTCAGGAGCACACTGAATTCGACAAGTTCCCCACTCCCTCCTTATCCGCTACCCGACATCCTCCCCCCTATCCCCTGCTCTTTGATTGATCCGCTTTCCCGTCTTTCCGACCAAGCCCTTGTGAAAGGAGGCTTTATGAACCTGACTATCAGCGGCCACCATCTTGAAGTGACACCAGCTTTGCGTGAGTACGTGCTCACCAAGCTAGACCGGGTGACCCGCCACTTTGACCAGGTTGTTGACATCAACGTCCTGCTCACCGTGGAGAAGCAAAAGGAAAAGGAACGCAGACAGAAGGCCGAAGTCACCGTCCATGTGAAGGGACGCGACATCTTTGTCGAACAGGCCAACGAGGATCTCTACGCCGCGATTGATCAGTTGATGGACAAGCTAGACCGTCAGGTCGGACGCTACAAGGAAAAGGTTCAGGACCACCACCACGCCTCCGCCAAGCGGCTGGACGTACCGGCCCCTTGAGCCCTGGAGCAAGCAGCGAAGGCGACCGCATCGGTCGCCTTTTTGTTTACAAGGCACAATTCGCCCTGCGTACCCGGATGTTGCTGCAGTGCCGCAAGTTCCGTGAATACTGCACCCCCGGCGATTGCAGGGCCCCACCAGGCCCGGGCAATTTCTATAATCCGCAGCCTAGCTACCGAACAAGCGTCCCGCCCAAGGCCTATCCAGCCGTAATCGGCGCTGTGACCTGATGAACCGTCTCGCAGCCATCCTCCCTGCCGGCAATGTGCTGGTGAATGTGGACGCATCCAGCAAGAAACGCGTGTTCGAGCACGCCGGCCTGCTGTTCGAGAACAACCATTCGATTTCCCGCGCCTCGGTGACGGACAACCTGTTCGCCCGTGAGCGCCTGGGCTCCACCGGCCTGGGCCATGGCGTGGCCATCCCGCACGGCCGCATCAAGGGCCTGAAGAACCCGCTCGCCGCGGTGCTGCGCGTGCAGCAGGCGATCGGCTTCGATGCCCCCGACGACGAGCCCGTCAGCCTGCTGATCTTCCTGCTGGTGCCCGAGGCGGCCACCCAGCGCCATCTGGAGATCCTCTCCGAGATCGCCGAGATGCTGTCGGACCGCGACCTGCGCGAAAAGCTCAAGACCGAGCCGGACGCCGCCGCCGTGCACCGGCTGATCGCCGACTGGGAACCACTCAAGTCCGTGGCCTGAACCCGCGCTAGAGTCCAGGCTTAGTGAAACCCACCTCGATCAGTGCCGACCGGCTCTTTGAAGAGCACCGCGAAACCCTGCGCTGGGAGTGGATCGCCGGCCACGCGCATCCGGAGCGCCGCTTCGATGACACCGCGGTGCGCGACGCGCAGTCCGCCGCCGATCTGGTCGGCTACCTGAACTACATCCACCCCTACCGGGTGCAGATCGTCGGCCGCCGCGAGGTGGCCTATCTGAGCCAGGCCTCGGGCGAGGTGCTGGATCGCCGCATCTCGCGCATCGTCACGCTCGAGCCGCCGGTGATCATCGTGGCCGATGGCGAAAGCCCGCCGGACCGGCTGGTGGCGATGTGCGACCGCGCAGACATCCCGCTCTTCGTCACGCAGGAATCGGCCGGCCACGCGATCGACGTGGTGCGCACCTATCTGGCCCAGATCTGCGCCAACCGCACCACGCGCCACGGCGTCTTCATGGACATCCTGGGCCTGGGCGTGCTGCTCACCGGCGAATCCGGCCTGGGCAAGAGCGAGCTGGGCCTGGAGCTGATCTCGCGCGGTCACGGCCTGGTGGCCGATGACGCGGTGGACTTCTACCGCATCGCCCAGACCGCCATCGAGGGCCGCTGCCCCGAGCTGCTGCTGAACCTGCTGGAGGTGCGCGGCATCGGCCTGCTGGACATCAAGGCCATTTTTGGCGAGACCGCGGTGCGCCGCAAGATGCGGCTCAAGCTGATCGTGCACCTGGTGCGCAAGGAGACCATGGAGCGCGACTTCGAGCGCCTGCCCTATGAGCCCCTGTACGAAGAGGTGCTGGGCATGCCGGTGCGCAAGGTCATCATCGCGGTGGATGCCGGCCGCAACCTGGCGGTGCTGGTGGAGGCCGCGGTGCGCAACACCATCCTGCAGCTGCGCGGCATCGATACCTACCGCGAGTTCGTCGAGCGCCACCAGCGCGCGATTGAAAAGGGTCTCAGCGACGATAGCTGAGGGCCTTTCGGGCCTGTACCCGAGCGCTGACTAGCGCTCCTTGTGCGGACAGTCCTTCTTCACGCAGGCCGCATACAGGGCCAGCGAATGCTCCTGCAGCTCGAAGCCCCGCTCCTTGGCGATGGCATGCTGGCGGGCCTCGATCTGCTCGTCGTAGAACTCCTCCACGCGACCGCAGGTCATGCAGACCAGATGGTCGTGATGGTGGCCCTGGTTGAGCTCGAACACCGCCTTGCCGGTCTCGAAATGGTTGCGCGACACCAGGCCGGCCTGCTCGAACTGGGTCAGCACGCGATAGACCGTCGCCAGCCCGATGTCGGCATCCTCCACCAGCAGGGCCTTGTAGACGTCCTCGGCCGTCATATGGCGCTGCGAAGTCTTCTGGAAGATCTCCAGAATCTTGATGCGCGGCAGCGTTGCCTTGAGGCCGCTGTTCTTGATCTCGTCGGTGCGGTTCATGTCAGACTTGGGCCGGCAAACCCTCCATGGGCCTGCCGCTAGAATGCGCCGATCATAGCCAGCTCAGCCCCCGGCCGAGCCCCAAGCCCCTAAAGGCATCCCCCGAGAGCCCTGAAGACATGCCACTGTTGACTCGTTTTGCAGGTGCGGCCCGCGCACCGCTCGCTGTGCTGGCCCTGCTGCCGGTGTTGGGTGCCTGCTCCTACCTGCCCACCCTGCCGAGCTCCGAGACCTTCTCGGTCAGCGGCGACAAGGTGCTGGGCCTGATGCGCCCCTATCGCGTCGAGATCGTGCAGGGCAATGTGCTGACCAAGGAACAGCTGGAGCGCGTCAAGCCGGGCATGAGCCGCGCCCAGGTGCGCGACCTGCTGGGCTCGCCCCTGCTGACCGACCTCTTCCACGGCGAGCGCTGGGACTATGTATTCACCATCCGCCGCCAGGGCGTGGTGTCGCAGAGCCGCCAGGTGGTGGCCCTGTTTGACGGCGACAAGCTCAAATCCATCGCGGCGCCGGACGACCTGCCCACCGAGCAGGAATTCATCGCCTCGATCAACACCTTCAAGCCCAGCGGCCCCGCGCCCAAGCTGGAGCTGAGCGAGGCCGAGCGCCAGGCCCTGCCCAAGCCGGTGCGCCCCGAGGCCGCCGCCGTCGAACCCATGGGTGCCGTGCGCGCCTACCCGCCGCTGGAGCCGCGCTCGTGAGCGAGCCGCTGCGCATTGCGGTGGCCGGCGCCTCCGGCCGCATGGGGCGCATGCTGATCGAAGCGGTGGTCAACGCCCCCGACTGCCAGCTGGCCGGCGCGCTGGACCTGCCCGGCAGCCCGGCGCTGGGCCAGGACCCCGCCGCCTTTCTGGGCCGCACGAGCGGCATCAGCATCAGCGCCGACCTGCATGAGGGCCTCAAGAATGCCCAGGTGCTGATCGACTTCACCCGCCCCGAGGGCACGCTGGCCCATCTGGCCGTGTGCCGCGAGCTGGGCGTGAAGGCCGTGATCGGCACCACCGGCTTCGATGCCGCGCAGAAGGCCCAGATCGGCGCCCACGCCCAGCACATCGGCATCATGATGGCGCCCAATATGAGCGTGGGCGTGAACGTGGTGATGAAGCTGCTGGACATGGCGGCGCGCGCCCTCAACGAGGGCTACGACATCGAGATCATCGAGGCCCACCACCGCCACAAGGTCGATGCCCCGAGCGGCACCGCGCTGAAGATGGGCGAGGTGGTGGCCGCGGCCCTGGGCCGCGATCTGAAGGACTGCGCCGTCTACGGCCGCGAAGGCGTGACGGGCGAGCGCGACCCCTCCACCATCGGCTTTGCCACCGTGCGCGGCGGCGACATCGTGGGCGACCACACCGTGCTGTTCGCCGGCACCGGCGAGCGCATCGAGATCACGCACAAGTCCTCCAGCCGCGTCACCTATGCCCAGGGCAGCCTGCGCGCCGCGCGCTTCCTGGCCAGCCATGGCGCCGGCCTATTTGGCATGGACGAAGTGCTCGGCCTGGGCTGATGAGCGGCATCGGCAGCTATACCGAGTTCTGGGCCCAGGGTGACGCGGTCACGCGCGCCGTGGCCCTCTTGCTGCTGCTGATGTCGATCAGCGCCTGGATGCTGATCCTCTGGAAGAGCTGGGTGCTGGGCCGCGCACGCCGCGACCTGGCGCGCGCCGTGCCCGCCTTCTGGGCCGCCGCCGATCTGGAGGCCGGCCGCATCGCCCTGCGGGCGATGGACCGCGAGTTGCTGCTGCTGCCCATGCTGGACGCGGCCACGGCCACCGCCCAAGGCCAGAGCCTGGAGGCCGCCGGCCGGCGCGAATCGCAGCTCACGCGCCGCCTGCGCGATGCCCTGCACCAGGCCCTGCGCAGCCTGCAATGGGGCCAGGTCTTGCTGGCCTCGA
Organism: Roseateles sp. FW301-B2; assembly: GCF_058788955.1. Taxonomy (NCBI): domain Bacteria; kingdom Pseudomonadati; phylum Pseudomonadota; class Betaproteobacteria; order Burkholderiales; family Sphaerotilaceae; genus Roseateles; species Roseateles sp. FW301-B2. The sequence goes on along the minus strand of NZ_JBYTBE010000009.1, from coordinate 78,398 downwards.
TCGGCAGCACAGCGCCCTTCGTGGGCCTGTTCGGCACCGTCTGGGGCATCTACCACGCGCTGGTGAGCATCTCGGCGGCCGGCAATATCAGCATCGAAAAAGTCGCCGGCCCGGTGGGCGAGGCCCTCATCATGACCGCCGCCGGCCTGGCCGTGGCGATCCCCGCGGTGCTGGCCTACAACGTCTTCGGCAAGCTGGTGGGCGCCTGCGAGGCCGAGCTGGAAGGCTTTGCGCACGACCTGCGCGAGCTGCTGGACCACTAGCATGGCCTTCGGTCGCCTGGAGCGCCGCGATCAGCCCAAGCCCATGGGCGAGATCAATATGACGCCCCTGATCGACGTGATGCTGGTGCTGCTGGTGATCTTCATGATCGCCGCGCCGCTGATGTCCTCCTCGCTGCGCCTGGACCTGCCCAAGAGCGAGGCCGCCAGCCCTTCGGAGGCGCCGCAGTTCATCGCCGTCGCGATCACGCCGGACGGTGCGCTACACCTGGGCGACGAGCAGCTCGACGCCAAGGCCTTCAAGGCCCGCATCGCCGAGCTGGCCAAGGCACGGCCCGAGGCCGAGATCCAGCTGCGCGCCGACCGCCTGGTGCCCTATGGCCAGGTGGCCGAGCTGATCGGCTGGGTACAGGGCGTGGGCCTGAACCGCATCGCCTTCGTGGCCGAGGCGGCAGCGTCGGCGCCTTGAGCGCTTGAGGCGGGCGGGGCGGCATGACCCGCCACGTACAATTTGCCGCATGAACGACAAGTACGCCCCCTCCGAGATCGAAGCCGCCGCGCGCCAGTACTGGAACTCCCGTGACGCCTACCGCGTCGGCGAAGACCAGAGCAAGCCCAAGTTCTACGCCTGCTCCATGCTGCCCTACCCCAGCGGCAAGCTGCACATGGGCCATGTGCGCAACTACACGATCAACGACATGCTCACGCGCCAGCTGCGCATGAAGGGCTACAACGTCCTGATGCCGATGGGCTGGGACGCCTTCGGCCTGCCGGCCGAGAACGCCGCGATGAAGAACAAGGTGCCGCCCGCCAAGTGGACCTACGAGAACATCGCCTACATGAAGAGCCAGATGCAGGCCATGGGGCTGGCGATCGACTGGTCTCGAGAAATAGCCACCTGCACGCCCGAGTACTACAAGTGGAACCAGTGGCTGTTCCTGAAGATGCTGGAGGCCGGCATCGCCGAGCGCCGCACCCAGGTCGTCAACTGGGACCCGGTGGACCAGACCGTGCTGGCCAATGAGCAGGTGGTGGACGGCAAGGGCTGGCGCTCCGGCGCGGTGGTCGAGAAGCGCGAGATCCCGGGCTACTACCTCAACATCACCAAGTACGCCGACGAGCTGCTCTCGGCCGTGGCGAACCCCGAGGACAAGAGCTATCTGAGCGGCTGGCCCGAGCGCGTGCGCCTGATGCAGGAGAACTGGATCGGCAAGAGCGAGGGCGTGCGCTTCGCCTTCCCGCACGAGATCAAGGGCGCCGACGGCGCGCTGATCCAGGACGGCAAGCTCTATGTCTTCACCACCCGCGCCGACACCATCATGGGCGTGACCTTCTGCGCCGTGGCCCCCGAGCATCCGCTCGCCAGCCACGCCGCGGCGTCGCAACCCGAGCTGGCCGGCTTCATCGAGGAATGCAAGCGCGGTGGCACCACCGAGGCCGAGCTGGCCACGCAGGAAAAGAAGGGCCAGCGCACCGGTCTGTTCGTCACCCATCCGCTCACCGGCGCGCAGGTCGAGGTCTGGGTCGGCAACTATGTGCTGATGAGCTATGGCGACGGCGCGGTGATGGGCGTGCCCGCCCATGACGAGCGCGATTTCGCCTTTGCCAAGAAGTACGGCATCGAGATCAAGCAGGTCATCGCCGTCGACGGCGCGACGTTCAGCCTGGACGCCTGGGCCGAGTGGTATGGCGACAAGCTCAAGGCCGTCTGCGTCAACTCCGGCGAACTCGATGGCCTGGGCCACAAGGCCGCCGTGTCCAAGGTGGCCGAACTGGTCGGCGCCAAGGGCCTGGGCGAGAAGAAGACCACCTGGCGCCTGCGCGACTGGGGCATCAGCCGCCAGCGCTACTGGGGCACGCCCATCCCCATCATCCACTGCGATGACTGCGGCTCGGTGCCCGTACCTGCCAAGGACCTGCCGGTGGTGCTGCCCGAGGAATGCATCCCCGATGGCAGCGGCAATCCGCTCAACAAGCATGCCGGCTTCCTGAACGTCGGCTGCCCCACCTGCGGCAAGCCGGCCAAGCGCGAAACCGACACCATGGACACCTTCGTGGATTCGTCCTGGTACTTCATGCGCTATTGCGATGCCAAGAGCCCCGACGCCATGGTGGCCGATGGCACGCAGTACTGGATGCCGATGGACCAGTACATCGGCGGCATCGAACACGCCATCCTGCACCTGCTCTATGCGCGCTTCTGGACCAAGGTGATGCGCGATCTCAAGCTCATCAGCTTCGATGAACCGTTCAAGAACCTGCTCACCCAGGGCATGGTCTTGAAGGGCGCGTTCTCGCACAAGCCGGCCGACGCGGGCAAGAACTACTACTGGGAGCACGAGGTCAACGTGCAGACCAACGAGCATGGCCAGGTCATCGGCGGCACGCTCAAGACCGACGGCACGCCGCTCGAGTACGAGATGACGACGATGTCCAAGTCCAAGAACAACGGCGTCGACCCGCAGGAGCTGATCAACCAGTACGGCGCCGACACCGCGCGCCTGTTCGTGATGTTCGCCTCGCCGCCCGAACAGACGCTGGAGTGGAACGATGCCGGCGTGGAAGGCGCGCACCGCTTCCTCAAGCGCGTGTGGGGCTTCGGCGCCAAGCACGCGGCCGCCATCCAGGCCGCCGGCACTGACTTTGCTGCGCTGAGCGGCGAGGGCAAGGCGCTGCGCCGCGAGGTGCACATGGTGCTTAAGCAGGTCTCGTACGACTACGAGCGCATGCAGTACAACACCGTGGTCTCGGGCGGCATGAAGCTGCTGAACGCGCTGGAAGGCTTCAAGGCCGCCGGCCAGGACGCCGCCGTGCGCGAGGGCTTCTCGGTGCTGCTGCGCGTGCTCTACCCGGCCTGCCCCCACATCGCCCACACCTTGTGGCAGGACCTCGGCTTTGCCGCCGAGCTCGGCGACCTGCTGGACGCGCCCTGGCCCGCGGTGGACGAGGCCGCCCTGGTGCAGGACGAGATCGAGCTGATGCTGCAAGTGAACGGCAAGCTGCGCGGCGCCATCAAGGTGCCGGCCGCCGCCGACAAGGCCGCCATCGAGGCCGCGGCCCTGGCCAGCGAGGACTTTGCCAAGTTCAGCGAAGGCAAGGCGCCCAAGAAGGTCATCATCGTGCCCGGTCGCCTCGTCAACCTGGTGGTCTGATGCACAGGCGCCTGCTGCTGGCATCCGCGCTCGGCGCGGCCCTCACGGGCTGCGGCTTCGAGCTGCGCCGCGAGCCCGAGCTGCAGTTCCGCAGCCTGGCCCTGCAGGGCTTCAAGCCCGGCTCGCCCTTCGCGGCCGAGCTGAGGCGCCAACTGGCGCGCACCCAGGTGCAGTTGCTGGAAGACCCCAACAAGGCCGAGCTGGTGCTGGAAGCCAAGCGCGACGAGCGCAGCAAGAACGCGGTGGTGTCCACCAGCGCCGGCCAGGTGCGCGAGTGGCAGCTCAAGCTGAACGTCGATTTCCTGATCCGCACGCCGGGCATGGACATCCTCTTGCCGCGCACCGAGCTGCGCATCCTGCGCGACATGAACTACACCGAGAGCCAGGCCCTCGCCAAGGAGCAGGAAGAGGCCTCGCTGTACCGCGCCATGCAGTCCGAGGCGGTGGCGCTGCTGATGCGGCGCCTGGCCGCGATTCGCCTGCCGATCAATTGAGCAGGTAAGCTGATGCAGATCCGCGCCGAGGCCCTCGCCGCCCAACTCGCCAAGGGGCTCAAGCCCATCTACACCGTGCATGGCGACGAGCCCCTGCTGGCGCAGGAGGCGGCCGACACCATCCGCGCCGCCGCGCGCGCGCAGGGCTATGGCGAGCGCAAGGTCTTCATCGTCGCGGGCGCCTACTTCGACTGGGGCCCGGTGCTGGGCGCGGCCCAGGCCATGAGCCTGTTCGCCGAGCGCCAGTTCATCGAGATCCGCATCCCCTCGGGCAAGCCCGGCAAGGATGGCTCGGAGGCCTTGCAGCGCTATTGCGAACGCCTGCCCGAGGACGTGGTCACGCTCGTGACCCTGCCGCGCCTGGACAAGACCCAGCTCAGCAGTGCCTGGTTCAGCGCGCTCGACGGCGCCGGCGTCACCCTCAAGGTGGAGCCGGTGGAGCGCCGCGCCCTGCCGCAGTGGATCGCCCAGCGCCTGGCCGCCCAGGGCCAACGCGTCAGCGAGGGCGAGGAAGGCCAGCGCGCCCTGGCCTTTTTTGCCGACCGCGTGGAGGGCAATCTGCTCGCCGCCCACCAGGAGCTGCAGAAGCTCGCCCTACTCTATCCGCAGGGCGAGATCGCGCTGGCGCAGATCGAATCGGCGGTGCTGAACGTGGCGCGCTACGACGTCTTCAAGCTCAGCGAGGCGGTGCTGGCCGGCCAGGTGCCGCGCGTGCTGCGCATGCTGGAAGGCCTGGAGGCCGAGGGCGAGGCCGCGGTGCTGGTGCACTGGACCCTGGCCGAGGACGTGCGCGCGCTCAAGAAGGTGCGCGATGCGCTGGACGCCGGCAAGCCCCTGCCGATGGCGCTGCGCGAAGCGCGCGTATGGGGCAACAAGGAGCGGCTTTTCGAGCGCATCGCGCCAGGGCTGAACGATCAAAATCTGGCCAGCCTGGTGGCGGCGGCACAGATCTGCGACGGCATCGTCAAGGGCCTGCGCCACCCCGAATGGCCGCTGGACGCCTGGGGCGCGCTGCGCCGCCTGGCCCTGATGCTGGTCGAGGCGACGCAGGCGCGCGGCGGCATCAAGCTGGCTCTGCAGGCCTGAGGCGCGGCCCGGCCCGCATGCCGCGGGGCCGAATTCGCGTTATGGTCAAGGCTGCAAAGCCAGGGAGATTGCTCATCATGACTGTGCTGCCGCGACAACGGTGGACCGCCGGACTGGCGCTGGCATCGGCCATGGGCGCGGCCCAGGCCGTGCCCTGGACCATCGAGCTGCGCAACAGCGCCGGCCAGCCGCTCGCCAACGCCGCCGTGGCGGTGGAACTGAAGGGTCAGCCCAGCAAGGCCGGCCCCGGCGCCAAGGCCGAGATGGCGCAGCGCGAGCGCCAGTTCCAGCCCGCGCTGCTGGTGGTGCAGACCGGCACGCCGGTGAGCTTCCCGAACTTCGACACCGTGCGCCACCATGTCTATTCCTTCTCGGCCGCCAAGAAGTTCGACCTCAAGCTCTACTCCGGCACGCCGGCCGAGCCGGTGCTGTTCGACAAGCCCGGCGTGGCCGCGCTGGGCTGCAATATCCACGACCGCATGAGCGCCCACATCGTGGTGGTGGACACGCCGCTGTTCGGCAAGAGCGATGCCCAGGGCCAGCTGAAGCTGGACCTGCCCGCCGGTGAGCACCGCCTGCTGGTCTGGCATGCCAGCATGCCCACGCCGCAGCTGCAGGCCCAGGCCCTGCAGGTCGGCAACAGCGCCGGCCACACCACGCTCAGCCTGCCCGCGGGGCCATGAACCGGCCATGCGCCTGCCGGACTTCCTCAACCTGAAGCGCCTGGAGGGCCGCATCGTCGGCCTCTTCCTGGGGCTGCTGCTGGTGGTGCAGCTGGCCAGCCTGGCCCTCATCACCAGGAGCATCGACAGCAACGCGAGCGCCTCCATCAGCCAGGAGCTGGCCACCGGTGCGCGCGTGCTGCAGCGCCTGCTGGTGCAGGACGCCCAGCAGCGCCTGGACGCGGCGCGCCTGCTGGAGGCCGACTATGGCTTCAGCCAGGTGCTGGGCGATGGACTGAACACCGAGGAAGACCGCGAGACCCTGAAGAGCGCGCTCGTCAGCCATGGCGAACGCATCAAGGCCAGCCTGGTGGCTTATGCGGACCCGGCCTTCCGGCTCGTCACCGCCACCACCGAGCAGGCCGCGCCCTTCATCAAGCTGCTGCCCAGGCTGGCCGGCGCGAAGGGCGGCGCCAGCGCCAAGTCGCCCAATCTGGCCCTCGTCGACGGCAAGGCCTACCAGGTGGTGACCGTGCCGGTGCGCGCCGCCGGGCTGGGCGGCTGGGTGCTGATGGCCTTCGAGCTCGACCAGACCGAGCTGCTGGAGCTGCAAAGCCTCTCCAAGCTGCAGGCCGTGCTGCTGCTGCGCCGGCCCGACAGCAGCTGGCAGGCCCTCGCCTCGGTGCTGGACGAGGCCGCCACCCGCACCGTGGCCGGCCAGGTGCCGCAGGGCGAGCGCGAGTTCCCGCTCGCGCTCGGTGCGGAACGCTGGCGCGGCCTCTACCTGAAGCTGGGCGAGGAAGAAGCAGGCCAGCAGCTCGGCGCCGTGCTGCTGCGCTCCTTCGACGAGGCGGTGGCGCCCTACCGCCGGCTGCAGCTGACCCTGCTGGGCCTGAGCGCGCTGGGCGTGCTGGTGTTCGCGGGCGGCAGCATCCTCACCGCCAGGCGCATCAGCGGGCCGGTGAAGGCGCTCTCCGAATCGGCCGAGCGGCTCGGCCATGGCGACTACACCACGCCGGTGGCGCGCACCTCCACCGACGAGATCGGCGACCTGGCCCAGGCCTTCGAGGGCATGCGCATGGGCATCCGCGAGCGCGAGGCGCAGGTGCACCGCCTGGCCTTCTGGGACACCCTCACCGGCCTGCCCAACCGCGAGCAGTTCAGCCAGCAGCTGCAGGCGCGGCTGGGCCAGGGCGAGGCCCCCTGCGCGGTGCTGATGCTGGACCTGGACCGCTTCAAGCATGTCAACGACGTGCTGGGCCACCGCTTCGGCGACGAGCTGCTGCGCGGCCTGGCCGAGCGTCTGCGCCTGCTGCTGAAGGACCAGGCGCATCTGCTGGCGCGCCTGGGTGGCGACGAATTCGTGCTGATGCTGGAAGGCGCGGGCGAGGAGGAAGCGCTCGAGGCGGCGCGCCGCATCCACCGCGATTTCGAGCGCCCGCTGCACATCGAGGACCAGACCGTGGACCTCAGCGCCGGCATCGGCATCGCGCTCTACCCCAAGCAGGGGCGCGAGGTGAGCCAGCTGCTGGCGCGTGCCGAACTGGCCATGTACGCGGCCAAGCGCAAGCAGGCCGGCAGCCAGATCTATGTGCCCGAGCTCGACGCCGGCAGCCAGGAATCGCTCTCGCTGCTGGGCGAGTTGCGCCGCGCCGTGGAGGGCAACGAGCTGCGCCTGTTCCTGCAGCCCAAGGTGGACCTGCGCAGCGGCCTGGTGATCAGCGCCGAGGCACTGGTGCGCTGGGAGCATCCGCAGCGCGGCCTGGTGCCGCCGATGCAGTTCATCCCCTTTGCCGAGCAGACCGGCTTCATCCGCAGCCTCACCAGCTGGGTGCTGGAGGCCTCGGTGCAGGCCTGGGCGCGCGCCGAGGCCCGGGGTCAGGCCTTGCGCATCAGCGTCAACCTCAGCACCCGCGATCTACTCGACCAAGACCTGCCGCTGAAGATCGCCGCGGTGCTGCAGCAGCACCGCGTGCCGCCCCAGGCGCTGTGCCTGGAGATCACCGAGAGCGCCATCATGGACGACCCGACGCGCGCCATGATGACGCTGGAACAGCTCAGCGCGATGGGCTTCAAGCTCTCGATCGACGACTTCGGCACCGGCTACTCCTCGCTCGCCTATCTGAAGCGCCTGCCGGTGGACGAGCTGAAGATCGACAAGAGCTTTGTGATGGCGATGGAGCGCGACCTCGACGATGCCAAGATCGTGCGCTCCACCATCGAGCTGGCGCACAACCTCGGGCTCTCGGTAGTGGCCGAGGGCCTGGAGACGGCCAAGACCTGGAAGCTGCTGGCCACCCTGGGCTGCGACGAGGGCCAGGGCTATTACGTCAGCCGCCCCATGCCCGAGGCCGAGTTCGCGGGCTGGCTGGAACAATGGCAGCCGCCCGATCTGGGCGAGGATTCGCCGGACACCGTGCTGGCCGGGCTGCTCTGAGGGCAGGACGTCAGGGCGCGCGCAGCGGCAGTTCCAGGGTGAAGCGGCTGCCCTGGCCGGGCGCGCTGCTGACGCTCAGATGCCCGCCCAGCAAGCTCTCGACGATGTTGTGCGCGATGCTCAGGCCCAGGCCGCTGCCGCCCTGACCGAAGCGCGTGGTGAAGAAGGGCTCGAAGACGCGGCGCCGCACCGCCTCGCTCATGCCCACGCCGTCGTCGGCCACGCTCAGGCTGATGCGTTCGCCGGCCAGCGCATGCAGCTCCAGCGTCAGCGTGCCGCCGCTGCGGCCGGCAAAGGCATGGGTGAGCGCATTGCTCATCAGTATCACCAGCACCTGGCCCAGCGCGCCCGGGTAGGCGTCCAGCTGCGGCGCCGTCTCCAGCTGCAGTTGCAGGCCGACGCCGGCCTGGCGCAGCGCCACGCCCAGGGTCTGCGCGCATTGCTCGCAGACCTCGGCAACGCGGAAGCGGCGGCGCTGCTCGGCGCTGCGGTCCACCGCCACCTGCTTGAAGCTGCTCACCAGGGCGCCGGCGCCCTGCATGCTGCGCTCGATCACCGCCAGGCCCTCGCCGGCCTGCTGCAGATAGGCCTGCAGCTCGGCGCGCCGCATCGGCTGGGGCTGCTCCACGCGCTCGGCGAGCGCATGCGTGGCGGCCAGCACGGTGGAGGCCACCAGCAGGCTGTTGCCGATCGGCGTGTTGAGCTCATGCGCCACCCCCGCCACCATCGCGCCCAGCGCCGCCAGCTTCTCCTGCGCCATCAGCTGCTGCTGCAGCGCGCCCAGGCGCTGATAGGCGCGCGCGTTCTCCAGCGCGATGGCGCCATAGGAGCACAGCATGCGCAGGATCAGCTGCTCGCGCTCGCCATAGGCGGCGGCGCGCACCGACTGCACCGTCATCACGCCCAGCATGCGCTCGCTCAGGCGCAGCGGCACGAACATCATGCTCAGCATCGCGCGCGTGCCCGGCACCTCGCTGTGCGGATCGGCCAGCTCGCCGGTGCCCAGCACGAATTCGCGGCGCTCGCGCAGCGCCCGCGCGCAATAGCTGTTGGGGCTGTCCAGCGCGATCGGCGGGTCGACGAAGGCCTGGCCGGACTCCATGCCGAAGCTGCAGACCAGCTGGCCGGCCGCCTCGTCCAGCGTGTAGATGGCCACGCTCTGCGCGTCCAGCATGGTGTGCACCAGGCGCTCCAGCGCCTCGAAGATGCGTTCGGCCTGCAGCTCGGTGGTGATCTCCTGGCTGATGCTGCTGAGGTGCAGCAGCAGCTCGTGGTTGCGGCGCAGATGCTCGTGCTCGACGCGCGCGCGCTCCATCTGGTGCTGGGCGCGCAGGCCGGTCATGCGGCGCGTCGCCTCCTCGCTGAAATGGCGCTGGCGGTTCGCGCTGGCCTCATGCGCCAGCGCATAGGCGCGCTCGAACCTGCCCTGGGCGGCCTGCGCCGCCGACGCCGCCTCCAGCAGGGCCGCCTGCGGCCGGTAGGCGGGCAAGGTGGCGGCCTGCGCCAGCGCCTGCTCGTACCAGCCCAGCGCCGCCGGCCCATGCGGGTCCAGCGCCAGCGCGATGTCGGCCTGGGCCCACAGGGCCTCGATCTCGTAGTTGCGATTGAACTGGGCGCGCGCCCGGCTGAGGGTCTGCTGGATGCCGGTGGCGGCCTCGGCCACGCGCCCCAGGCCCAGCAGCGCGCGCGCCCGGCCGATGCCGGCGATCACGCGCAGATCGGCGGCCGCGGCACTGGGCAGCGCCGCCATCTCCTCGTAGGCCGCCAGCGCCTCGGCATAGCGGCCCGACTCCAGCTCGATGCGCGCCAGCACGTTCAGGCGCACCGCCTGGTTGCGGCCATGCGGCAGCGGGCGCAGCACCTGTTGCGCTTCCTGCAAGGCCTCGCGCGCCGCATCCAGCTGGCCCAGGTGGCGCAGCACCTCGCCCACATGCATCAGGCAGCCGCCCACCAGCGAGGGCCAGCCGGCCGCGCGCGCCAGCTCCAGCCCGCGCTGCAGCCAGCTCAGCGCGGTCTCGTAATCGGCCATATTGCCGTAGTTGAAACCGAGGTTGCTGGCCAGCGCGATGGCGCGGCGCAGCTGGCCCGATTCGAGCGCCGCCTCGAAGGCCGCGCCGAAGCTGGCGATGCAGGCCTCGTAGTCGGCGCGCAGCGCCGCCAGCACGCCGCGGAAATCGGCCACGGCGGCGCGCGCCGCCGGCGGCAGGCCGGCCAGCTCGGCGGGCAGCAGCGGGCCCCAGTCCTGCTCGGCCTTGAGGTTGTCCTGGAAGGCGGCGCTGCGGCCCAGCTCGGCGCGGAAGATCAGCAGGCGCAGCGTATCGCCGGCCTGCTCGGCGGCGGCCGCCGCGGCCAGCAGCTCGCGCTGCTCGCCGGCAAAGTCGCCGCGCAGCGCGGCCAGGCCCTGGGCCAGCCAGGCCGCGTCCGCCTGCGCGCCGAGGTCGCCCAGCGCCAGCGCCTCGGCCCGGATCGCGGCCAGCAGGGGCTCGAGCTGCTCCAGCTGCGCATACAGCAGCGCGGCCTCGGCGCGCAGCAGCTGCAGGCGCAGCCGCAGGCCGCGGCGCTCGGGCTCGGCCAGCGTGGCCGCATGGGTCTCTAGCGCCTCGGCCAGCGCCAGGGCGCGCGGCATGTCGCGCTGGCGCAGCGCCCAGGCCATGAAGAGCTGCAGCTGGGGATCCTGCGGCGTGGCGCGCAGGCGCTGCTCGCCCGCCTCGAGCGCGGTTTGGCTGGGGAACAATTCCAGGGCCGCACGGAACGGCATGCGGATGCTCTTGTGGGGGCCAACGACAGCGCCAGACTACTGCAGCAGGCGCCGCCTGCCTACCGCGCCTGGCCCACGGCGCCCGCACGGGCGCGAGCAAATCACGCTATGCGCACAAACGCGGCACTCAGGGGGCTTGCAGCGGCAGTTCGAGGGTGAAGCGGCTGCCCTGGCCCGGCTCGCTGCTGACGCGGATGCGCCCGCCCAGCAGGGTCTCGACGATGTTGTGGCAGATCGAGAGCCCCAGGCCGCTGCCGCCCTGGCCGAACTTGGTGGTGAAGAAGGGCTCGAAGATGCGCTCCTGCAGGGCCGCGCTCATGCCCTGGCCGTTGTCGGCCACCCATAGCGCCAGGCGGTCGGGGCCCAGGGCCTGGGCGCCAAGTTCGATCTGCCCGTTCTCGCGGCCCTCGAAGGCATGGGCCATGGCGTTGTTGATGAGTATCAGCAGCACCTGCCCCACCTCGCCGGGATAGCCATCCAGGCGCAGCTCGGCGGGCACCTGCAGCGACAGCCGCAGGCCGGCGCGACGCAGCGCCAGGCCCATGGTCTGGGCGCATTGCTCGCACACCTGGGCCAGCGCGAACGCGCGCCTTTGCTCGGCGCTGCGGTCCACCGCCACCTGCTTGAAGCTGCGCACCAGCGCGGCGGCGGCGTCCATGCTGCGCTCGATCACCTCCAGGCCCTGCACATGCTGGTCGGCAAAGCGCTGCCAGTCCGAGCGCCGCAGCGCGCCCTGGGCCAGCCGGGCGTTGAACTCGCGCGCGCCGCCCAGCAGGGTGCTGGCGAGCAGCAGGCTGTTGCCGATCGGCGTGTTCAGCTCATGCGCCACGCCGGCCACCATCGAGCCCAGCGCGGCGAGCTTTTCCTGCGCCATCACATGGCGCTGCAGATCGGACAGGCGCCGATAGGCGCGCGCGTTGTCGAGCGCGATCGCCGCGTAGGCGCTCAGGCTGCGGAAGGCCAGGGTCTCGCGTTCGCCATAGGCCGGCAGATGCAGGGATTGCACCGTGATCACGCCGATCACGCGCTCGCCCACGCGCAGCGGGGCGAACATCATGGCCTGCATGGCGCTGGTGCCGGGCACCTGGTAATGCTCGCGCGGCAGCTCCGACATGCGCAGGATGAGTTCGCGCCCCTCGCGCACGCAGCGTGCCGAGTAGCTGCGCGCGTCGTCCAGCGCGATCGGCGGATCGACAAAGGTCTGGCCGTCCTCCATGCCGAAGGCGCAGTAGAGCTGGGTGCCGCCCTCGTCGAGCAGGTAGACCGCCATGCTGTCCACCTCGATGAGCGCATGCACATGGCGCTCCAGCACCGCCAGCACGCGGTCGGTCTCGAGCTCGGCAGTGAGCTCGCGCCCGACCTCGCTGAGATGCAGCAGCACCTCGTGCGTGCCACGCAAGGCCTGGAAGCGCGCCGCCTCCGATTCGGCCAGCTGGCGCAGGTGCTCGCTTTCGGCGCGCGCACGTTCGATCTGGTGATGGGTGTGCAGGGCCAGCGAGCGCTGGCCCACCTCCTCGCCGAAACGCCGCTGGCGCAGCACGCCGGCGCGCTGCGCCAGCTCGTAGGCCTGCTGATAGGCGCCCGCCAGCGCATGGGCCCGCGCGGCCGCCTCCAGCAGCTCGGGCGGGGGCACGAACGCTTCCACGCGCGCGGCGCGCTCGAGCGCCTCCAGGTAGTACCGCAAGGCCTGCTGCGGCGCGCCGGTCTCGGCCAGCGTCACCTCGCCGAGGATCCACAGCAGGTCCACCGTGGTCTCGAGCTGGCCGTGCGCCAGCTGCAGCGCGGCCTCGGCGGCGCTGCGCGCCTCGGCATGGCGGCCCAGCGCCAGCAGGGCGCGCGCGCGCCCCAGCTGGGCATCGATCTTCAGATCGTTGGCATCGGCATGCACGGCGCGCTGCATCAGGGCATCGAAGGCCTGCAGCGCCGGCTCGGTGCGGCCATCGTCCTGCTCGGTATGGGCGAGGTATTTGAGCGCCAGCGCCGCGGTGCGCGAGGCCGGCTGCGCGCCCAGCATGCGCAGGCAATCCTGCAGCTGCGCGCGCGCCTCGTCGCGGCGCCCCAGCCGCCTGAGCGTCTCGCCCGCCTGCGCCATGCACAGCGCCATCGAGGCCGGCCAGCCGGCCTCGCGCGCCAGCGCCAGGCCGCGCGTCAGCCATTCCATCGCGGCCTGGAACTCGCTCATGCCCCAGTAGGCGCGGCCGAGGTTGCTGGCCAGCGCGATGGCGCGGCGCAGCTGGCCGGTCTGCAGCGAGAGCTCGAAGGCCCGCGTCATGGCCGCGATGGCGGGGGAGAACTCGGCCGCCATGCCGGCCACCAGGCCGCGCAGGTCGGCCACGGCGGCGGCCACCACCGGGCTCAGGCCCTCGATGTCCAGGCCCAGCAGCGCGGCCCAGGTCTGCCGCGCGGTAGAGAGGTCGCGAAAGGTATCGGCCCGGCCCAGCACCGCCTGCAGAAACAGCAGGCGCTCGCCATCGCCGGCACGTCGGGCGCAGGCAATGGCCAGGCCCAGCTGATCGTGCACCCGCTGCACCTCGCCCAGGTCGGCCGCCAGCGAGGCGGCGAGGTGGTGGGCATCGGCGCAGCCGATCTCGTCCTGCTGCGCCTGCAAGCCGCCCAGCGCCTCGTCCAGCAGCGTGCGCGCCGCCTCGAAATCCATCGCCTGCAGCGCCAGCTCGGCGCGCACCAGCCGCATGCGCGCGCGCCAGGCGGCCTGCGCGGGCAGCGGCCAGCCGGAGGCCGCCAGGCCTTGCTCGACCTGCTCGGCCAGCCCCTGCGCACGCGCGCCGGCAGATTGGCGCAAGGCCCAGGCCAGCTGCGCCTGCAGGGCCAGGCTCGGGCCCTGCTGCAGCGCCAGCTCCAGCCGGGCAAGTTCATCGGCCGGGAGGAAGAGTGCGGGGGCGGCCGGAGCGCTCATCGTCATGCTCAGTAGCCGCGCGTGCGCGCCACCAGATGCTGCAGCGGCGCGCCGCGGCGCAGCGCCGCCAGGTTCTCGGCCGCCACCAGCGCGGCGCTGCGGGCATCGGTCTGCGCCGCGGTATGCGGCAGCACCGTCACGCGCGGGTGGCTCCAGAAGCGATGCGTGGGCGGCAGCGGTTCGACGGCGAACACGTCCAGCAACGCATGGCCGATCTGGCCGCTGTCCAGCGCCGCCAGCAGGGCCGCTTCGTCGACATGCGCGCCGCGCGCCAGGTTCACCAGGCCGGCCCCGCGCTTGCACGCGGCCAGGCGCGGTGCGTCGAAGAAGCCCTGCGTCTGCGGCGTCAGCGGCAGCAGGTTGATCAGGGTGTCGGCGCCGGCCATCGCCTCGGCCAGCCCGGCCTCGCCATGCCAGCAATGCACGCCGTCCAGCCGGCGCGGGCTGCGGCTCCAGCCGCTCACCGCATAGCCCTGCGCCGCCAGCGCCACAGCCACGCGCCCGCCCAGTTCGCCCAGGCCCAGCACCAGCACCGACCATTCCTGCGCGCGCAGCTGCGGCAGCGGCCGCCACAAGGCCTCGCGCTGCTGCGCCTGCAGGCGGAAGAAGCCGCGGTGCAGGCCCAGCACCGCCCACAGCGCGGTGTGCACCATGGCCTCGTTCATGGCCGGGTCGACCATGCGCGCCAGCGGCACCTCGGCGGGCAGCGTCGGGTCGCCGAGCAGCTTGTCCACCCCCGCCCAGACCGACTGGATCAGGCGCAGATTCGGCAGGCCCTGCAGGCTGCCATGGGGCGGGTTGGCGACGATGGCGGCCTCCACGGCAGCGGCCTCGGCGGCCGTGCGCGGTGGCGCCAGCAGCCATTGCTCGCCCGGCATGGCGGCCTGCAGGGCCTGGAGCCAGGCCTGCTGCTCGCCCTCGGCCCAGCGCCCCAGCAAGAGCAGACTCATCAGCTGTCCCTGTCCTCCAGGGCCTCGCACAGGGCCGTCAAGCCGGCGCGCACGGTGGCCATGCGCACATCGCAACGATCGCCCGGGAACAGCTCCTTCCAGACCCGCACCGGCTTGCCGGCATGCAGCAGCGCCAGCCACACCGTGCCCACCGGCTTGCCCTCGCTGCCGCCGGTGGGGCCGGCGATGCCGGTGACGGCCAGGGCCCAGTCGATCGGCGCATGCGCCATCAGGCCGCGCGCCATGTGCTGGGCCACCTCGCCGCTGACCGAGCCATGCAGCTCGATGAGCGCGCCGGGCACGCCCAGCAACTCGGTCTTGGCCTGGTTGCTATAGCTCACCACGCCGCGCTCGAACCATTGGCTGGAGCCGGCCAGGCTGGTGCAGGCGGCGGCGATCAGGCCGCCGGTGCAGGACTCCGCCGTGCCCATGCGCTCGCGGCGCTGTATCAGGGCCAGGGCAATGCGGTCGATCAGCTCGGACTCGTCGGGGAACAGCATGATGTTCAGCCTCCAGAAGAAACGGCGCGCCACAGCGCCAACACGACTAGGGTACAGCCAGCCGCGACGAAATCATCGAAGAGGATGCCGAATCCCTGGGCCCAGCTGACGGCCGCGCCACGCTCGCCCTTGAACAAGCGGTCGGCCCAGCCCACGGGGCCAGGTTTTGCCGCATCGAAGAAGCGGAACAGCCCGAAGGCCGCCAGCTGCATCCACAGGCCCGCCGGCATCACCAGCCACAGCACCAGCCAGAAGGCCAGCACCTCGTCCCAGACGATGGCGCCCGGGTCCGGGGTGCGCAGATGGCGCGCGGTGACGGTACAGGCCCACCAGCCGATCAGCGTGCCGATGCCGATCACCCAGGCCCACCCCTGCGGCGTGAGCCAGCGGTTCAGCACCAGAAAGGCCAGCCAGGCCCACAGCGTGCCGACGGTGCCCGGCGCCTTGGGCGAGAGCCCGCTGCCGAAGCCCAGCGCCATCCAGTGCGCCGGGTGCTCCAGCATGAAGGCCGCGCTGGCGCGGCGCGGTGCCAGGTCGGCGGGTTCGCTCATGATTTGAAATGGTCGAAGGAGGACAGCGCCAGGGGCAAGACCTGGCCCTGGGCGTCGAACAGGCGCAAGCCCGGCTCGGCCTCGATGCGGCCGATGCGGGTGACGGGGGTGGTGGCCAGGGCGGCCGCCGCTGCCACCTCGGCGCGCCGCGCGGCCGGCGCGGTGAACACGAGTTCGTAGTCGTCGCCGCCGCTGAGCGTGCACAGGCGCTGCAGGGCCAGGTCTTGCGCGGCCAGGGTCGCGCTGCGCGGCAGCGCATCCGCCTCCAGGCGGGCGCCGACGCCGGAGCGCGCCAGGATATGGCCCAGATCGCCGCACAGCCCGTCCGAGACATCGATGGCGCTGCTGGCCAGGCCGCGCAGGGCCTGGCCCAGGGCCACGCGCGGCTGCGGCAACTCCATCGCGCGGCGCACGCTTTCAAACGCATCGCCCGCCAGCTGCACCGTGCCGCGGAACAGCTCCAGCGCCAGGCGCGCATCGCCCAGCGTGGTGCCGGAGACATAGATGTCGTCGCCCAGCTGCGCGCCGCTGCGCAGCAAGGCCTGGCCGCGCGGCACCTCGCCCATCACCGTGATACAGATGTTCAGCGGCCCGGCCGTCGTGTCGCCACCCACCAGGGCAATGCCATGCGCCTGCGCCAGCGCGAACAGCCCGCGCGCAAAGCCGGCGAGAAACGCCTCGTCAGCGCGTGGCAGGCTCAAGGCCAGGGTGAAGGCACGCGGCGTGGCGCCGCAGGCCGCCAGATCGCTCAGATTCACCGCCAGCGCCTTGTGCCCCAGGCGCTCCGGTGCCACCGTGGAGAGGAAATGCCGCCCTTCCACCAGCATGTCGCTGGACACCAGCCACTGCATGCCCGGCGTCGGATTGATGACCGCACAGTCATCGCCAATGCCCACCGGCACCTCATCACCCGCCGCCAGCCGGCCCTGGCCCTCAAGAAAGAAGCGCTGGATCAGATCGAATTCACCCATGGGGGGGATTGTGTCAGGGGTGCGGGGGGCGGCGGCGGGACCGGGGGCAGCAATAGGCTGATCTGAGTCGCTCGCGGTCCAGTGCCTGAACTGCAGCAAGCGCCACCACAATCGGCAGAGTCACTCCATTGGCACAATGCCCCATCTGGCCGCATTGCGCCCCGCGCCTTTGCCAGCCCTTTCATGCTCCCAGCCGTCGCCCTTTTGAAAAAGCACCTCTCGATGATTTCCCGCTTCCACTCCGCCTTTCCGCTTTCCGTCATGCTTGCCAGCGCCTTCTTGGTCGCAGCGCCCACGACGGCCCTCAGCGCCCCGCACGCCAAGCCGCGCGCCGCCGCGCACAAGCAAAAGGCCGCTGCCCCCGCCGAACCCGCGATGACCACCGACGCCAACGGGCAGTCGGTGCCGGTCCTCGCCAACAAGGCCTGGGTGCTGATGGATTTCAATACCGGGCAGCTGCTGGCCTCGTCGAACCCGGATGAGCCGCTGCCACCGGCGTCCTTGACCAAGATGATGACCAGCTACCTGGTCGAGCAGGCGCTCAAGAGCGGCAAGGTCAAGCCCAACGATCCGGTCACCATGAGCCTCAGCGCCTGGTGCCGCGGCGGCAAGGAGGGTGACAGCTGCATGTTCGTGCCGCTCAACGCGCAGGCGTCCCTGATGGACATGCTGCGCGGCGTGGTCATCGCCAGCGGCAACGACGCCTCCAAGGCCTTGGCAGAGCACATCGGCGGCTCCGAGCCCGGCTTCGTGGCGATGATGAACACCGAGGCGAAGAAGCTGGGCATGAGCAAGACCCAATTCGCGAATTCGGCCGGCCTGCCCGACCCCAACAACAAGGCATCGGCCCGCGACTTGGCCGTGCTGGCGGCCGCCATCATCCGCAACAGCGCCGAGTACTACCCCATCTACGCCGAGCGCCAGTTCACCTACAACGGCATCAAGCAAGGCAACCGCAATGCGCTGCTGTACACCGACCCCACGGTCGACGGACTCAAGACCGGGCACACCGACGAAGCGGGCTACTGCCTGACCGCATCGGCCAAGCGCAACGGCATGCGCCTGATCTCGGTCATCATGAATGCCGACAGCAAGCAGGCCCGCGCCGACCAGACGCGCGTGCTGTTCAACTGGGGCTACGCGAACTTCGAGGAAGCGTCCCCCGCACAGGCGGGCGCGACGCTGACCAGCGCGAAAGTCACCTACGGCGTGGCGCCCGCCGTCAATGCAGGCCTTGCACAGCCCTGGACGCTGGTGGTTCCCAAGGGCCAGGCAGCCGCAGTCAAGACGGCCATCACGCTGAATCCTGCAGTCGAAGCGCCGATCGCCAAGGGCGCCGTGATCGGCAAGATCGTCGCCACGGCCAACGGAAAGCAACTCGGCGAGGCCCCCGTCGTCGCGCTCGCTGACGTGGAGCGCGCAGGCTTCTTCGAGCGTTTGCGTCAGCGCGTTGTCGGCTGGTTCTCGAAGTAAGGCAGCTGGTGAGCGTCGGCGTCGAGCTATCGCTGTCAAGCGCGACCGACGCCCACCAGCTGGTCTGAGTCGTTCGCGGTTCAGTGCCTGAGCGACCGCGCCAGCCAAGACCAGCCATTCAGCTCCGCTGGCGTGACAGGCTCAATTCGCTGCGAAGCAGTCGTCGAGCTTGCCAGCCCAGCCGACTGGATTGGGTCGATGGCGGACAGCCAGGGCAGGGCTAGAGCGGCGGGAAGGGATTCACGCCATCCGTGGGCAACTTGTGCATGCAGGCAACGAACAGCGGGTTGACGAGCCATCCATCGAGCCACTGCCGTACCGATGGCAAGTCCAGCCTCGCAAACCATCCCGGCTCCACAGCGGCGAACTGGCGAACGAAGGGCAGCACGGCCAAGTCGGTGGCGCACGGCGTGGCCCCTCCCAGGTAGGACGCCTTGTGCAGCCGTGCCTCAAGCGGCTCCAGAAGCACTCCCAGTGCCCTGTCGCGGTGTTCGTCTGGGGTGAGCATCTCATTTGCGTACCGTTGGGGGTACTTCCAGCGGTCCAGGTGACGCTTGAAATCGCCGTCATTTCGCTGCACAAGGTCAAGGTTCGCAGGCGACTGCGCCCTCGCCCACCAACCCTGTGCATCGGGTGCTGCCAGCGCCCAGCGCATGATGTCCCAACTCTCCTCGATCACGCAGCCATCGGGCAAGTGCAGCACCGGCAACGTAGCTTTGGGAGACAAGGCCAGCAAGCTTGCCGGCTTGTCGCGCAAGCTGACCTCCGCTGCCTCGAAGACCTGTCCAGCTTGCAGCAACGCCATCCGAGCGCGCATCGCATAGGGGCAGCGGCGAAAGGTGTAGAGCCGAGGCAGGAGCGGGCCTGAAGCGCAGAGAGGTGCCCGCGGCGTCAGCGTCGATGGGTGCATGGGTGAGGCGTGAACTTGCTGGCGGCTCAATGAACCCACAGCACCTCGAACTGCTGTCGGATAGGCGCCCCCTCCATTGACACCTCATCACCCTCGTATTTGCCCAACATGGCCTTGCCCAGGGGGGCTTCACTGCTGATGACCTGAACGACCTGAGTGCCATTGACCAACTTCATGCTGCCTCCAGCCGGGCCGAGAAGGAACTGTTGCTGCTTGTCGTCGGCATCGACGAGGCAAACCAGCGCGCCAACCTGAATGCCTTTGTCGGCATCGTAGGCGCATGGACGGAATTGGCGCCAATTGGCCATCGCCTGGCGGATGGCTTCGGCGCGACGAGCTTGGCCGGTGGCCAGATAGGCAGCTTCAAGACCGAGCGTGTCGTACTTGTTCTCGGCGATGTTCTCTTCGTGTGTTGCCGTTTCATGCGCCACCCGCGCGGCCTCGTCGGCTAGCAGCAGGTCTTCGGCAAGCCGCTCAAGAACCTGCTGTTGCAGCAAGAATTTATCCATGATTGAAGGTCGGCATCTCAAACAAGCGCGGCGCTTGATTATGAAGGGCCTCACCAGATCTCTACGCTGCCGTGAATGACTCAGTTCAGCCTAGAACTGTCTCCTGCATCGGATGGGCGAACTTCCGCTCCTGGCCGGGAGCGGTCCCTATGTACCAGTCAGATGACTGACCTCACCCGCTGCATCCCTGCCCTATCCCACCCTCCTCACATACTCCTCGTCATCCATCACCATCCCCCTGATCACATCGTTGCCCGGCAGGATGCGCGTGAACTGAAAACCAATTCTCTGCAGCAGCCGCCCCGAGGCCTCGTTGCCCACGGTCACGGTGGCGACGAAACGGCGCACGCCTCGCGCCGTTAGCTTCTCAATCGCCGCGGCGGCGGCTTCGCTGGCATAGCCGTTGCCCCAGTAGCGGCTGAAGAAGTAGAACCCGAAATTGCTGGCCTCCAGGCCGTCGGTGATCTCGGCATCGACGCGGCCGAGGTAGTGGCCATCGGACTTGCGGCGCACCGCCCAGATGGGCCATGCGAACTGGGCGTCGGGGTCCATGCGGCTGTGCTCGATGCGCTGCCAATGCGCGCGCAAGGCCTCCAGGCTGGCCGGCTTGGCCATGGAGATCCAGCGGTACAGGGCCTCGTCGTCCTGCAGCGGCTGGAAGAACGCATCGGCATGGCGCGCGCACAGCGGCTCCAGCAGGAGCCGGGGCGTTTCGATGGCGGCTGCCAGTTGGGCGGCGATCTCTGGCTGCATGCAAAAAGAAGGAAGGGGGGGCGGGAGGCCTGGTTGCGGGCTGCGGTGATGTGAAAGGTCTGCAGCCTGGCAATGTAAGGCCAGCTTCCGCACATGGGTGACACTCGGCTTTTCTTCGCCTCGCACCGCTTACTTTGCTTCAAGCCCCCACTTCCGCCGCCCCGCCCGCCAGCCTGGCCACCCTGGCCAATGGCCTGCGCACCGTCACCATCCCCATGCCCTGGCGCGAGACGCTGAGCCTGAGCGTCTTCATCCGCACCGGCAGCCTGCACGAGAGCGCGCGGCTGAACGGCATCAGCCATGTGGTGGAGCACATGGCCTTCAAGGGCACGGCCAAGCGCGACTGCCAGCGCATCAATCTCGACGCCGAGGCGCTGGGCGCCGAGGTCAATGCCCATACCGACAAGGACCACACCGCCTTTCATATCGAGGGCCTGCCGGGCGATCTGCCGGCCTTTGTGGAGTGGTTGGCCGATATCGTGCTGAACAGCAGCTTCCCCGCCGATGAGCTGGAGCGCGAGCGGCGCGTGATCGAGCAGGAGTTCAGCGAGTTCGAGGACGACCCGGGCAGCGTGGCCTTCCTGCTGCTGGACCGTGCCTGCTATGGGCCGGGCCATGCGGCGGGCCGGCCCATCATCGGCACGCGCGCCAATATCCAGCGCTTAGGCCGCGCGGACTTGCTGGCCTATGCCCGGGCCCAGTACACCGCCTGCAATGTGGTGGTGGCGGCGGCCGGGCCGGTGGATGCCGAGTCCTTCACGCGCCTGGTGGAGCAGGCCTTTGGCGCCATGCCCGCCGGCCTGCCCAATGAGCTGAGCGCGCCGCGCTGGCAGGGCGGCCTGAAAACCCGGCGCATGGCCGGCAGCGGCCAGTGCCAGGTCTTGCTGGGCTTCGAGGCGCCGAGTCTGGGCGCCGCCGAGAGCACCGCGCACCTGCCCCATGTGCTGGCCGCCGCGCTGCTGGGCGAGGGCATGAGCTCGCCGCTGCTGGACGAGATCCGCGAGCGCCGCGGCCTGGCCTACCACGTGGCCTGCTCGGCCGACATCCTGCCGCTCTACGGCCAGTTCCTGATCGAGGGGGCCACCGCGCCGGCTCAGGCCGAGGAGTATCTGCAGGCGGTGCATGCGCTGCTGCTGCGCCAGGCCCAGGGGCCACTGGATGCGGTGGCGCTGGCACGCGCACGCAAGCAGCTGCAGATGCGCAGCCTACGCGCCCTGGAGCAGCCGGCGCGCCGCATGGAAGCGGCGGCGCAGGAGCTGTTCCACTTCGGCCGGCTGCGTGCGCCGCAGGAGCTGATGGCGCAGCTGCAGGAGGTCACGGCGGCACAGGTGCAGGCGGTGTTCGAGCAGCTGCTGCTGGGGCCGCAGCAACAGCCCGGCCAGCCGCGCCCGGCCATCGCCCTGGCCGGCAGCGTGCCGCAGCGCGTGCGGGCCTGCGCGCAGGCGCTGGTCGGCTGAGCGGCTGAGCGGCTCAGCCGTCGCGCAGCATGTTGGAGAGTTCCACCGCGGACTTGACGTCCATCTTCTCGAACACGCGCGCCCGGTGCACCTCCACCGTGCGCACGCTGATGTTGAGCTGGTCGGCGATCAGCTTGTTGGGCAGGCCCTGTATCACCAGCTGCATGACTTCGCGCTCGCGCTCGGTCAGCTCGGCCATGCGATGCGCCAGCGCGCCCTGGGCCGAGCGCGCGGCGATCGCCTTGGCACTCTCGGCCAGCGCCAGCTCGACGCGGTCGACCAGGGCGTTGTCGGAGAACGGTTTCTCGAAGAAGTCGAAGGCGCCGCGCTTCACCGCGGCGACCGCGGTGGGCACGTCGCCATGGCCGGTCAGAAAGATCACCGGCAGCGACGCCGCCAGGCCGCGCTCGATCAGCCGCTCGAACAGGGCGATGCCGCTCAGGCCGGGCATGCGCACGTCCAGCAGCAGGCAGCTGGGCGCATCGGGCCAGCCCTCGCCGCGGCGCGGCAGCGCGTCCAGCATGGCCTCGAAGGCCTCGGCGCTGGCATAGCCCTCCGACAGCAGGCGGCGCGAGCGCAGCAACCAGGCCAGGCCATCGCGCACCACCTCCTCGTCGTCCACCAGATAGACCATGGGCAAGGCGACTCGGTTCATGCTTGGATCCCTCCTTCATCGGTGGGCGATGCTAACGCGGCACGCTCAGCGCTTGGCAAGGTGAAGCGGAACTCGGTGCCGGCGGGCAGGCCGGCGGCGGCCTCGGTGCGGGTTTCGAAGTCCATCGCGCCGCCATGCTGCTCGATCACGGTGCGGCACAGGCTCAGCCCCAGGCCCATGCCCTCGCTGCGCGTGGTGAAGAAGGGCGTGAAGAGCTGCTTGGCGATGGCGGGCGCGATGCCGGGCCCGCGATCGCTCACCGCGATGCTGACCCAGCGCTGCTGCAGCTGGCGCACGCGCAGGGTCAGCACGCGCTCGGCCGGCGGGGTGGGGCCGTCCATCGCCTGGATGCCGTTGCGGGTGAGGTTGAGCAGCACCTGCTCGACCATGGTGCGGTCGCAGCGCACGCGCGGCGCGGGATGCGGCAGGTCGAGCTCGATGCGGGTACCGCTCTTGCGCGCCTGCAGGCTCACCAGCGGCAGCACCGCGTCGATCAGCTCGTCCACCGCGATCGGCTCGCGCGCCTGCTCGCGGCGGCGCACGAAGTCGTGCACGCTCTTGATGACGCGGCCGGCGCGCGCCGCCTGTTCGGCGATGCGGGTGACGGCCTGGCGCACCATGTCGGGCGTCTGCGGATCGGCGGCCTCGTGGGTCAGCAGGTTGAGCGAGGCGGTGGCATAGCTGGAGATGGCGGAGAGCGGCTGGTTCAGCTCGTGGCTCAGCAGCGAGGCCATCTCGCCCACCGTGGCCAGGCGGGCGGTGGCCTGCAGGCGGTCCTGCTGCTGGCGCGAAAGCTCCTCGACGCGGCGCTGCGCGCTCACGTCCAGCACCGCGCTCATCCAGCCGGTCTGCTGGCCCTCGGCGTTCAGCAGCGGGGCCTCGAAGATCAGCACCGGGAAGCGCTCGCCGCTGCGGCGCATGAACACCGTCTCGAAGCCCTGGCGCGGGTCCAGGCCCGCCTCCATGCGGGCGCTGCGGTCGCGATGGCGGCGCTGGTATTCCTCGACGAATTCCGGCGGCCAGTAGGGCGGCACCGATTGCCCCAGCAAGGCCTCGGCGGGGAAGCCGACGATGGCGCAGAAGGCCGGGTTCACGTAGGTGATGATGCCGGCCATGTCGCGCGCGCGCAGGCCGGTGATGAGCGAGTTCTCCATCGCCTGGCGAAACGCCAGCGACTCGGCCAGCGCATGCTCGGCAAAGGCGCGCCGCCGCACGTCGCGCGCCAGCAGCAGCACCACGGCGAACAGGGCCAGCGAGAGCCCCAGCACCAGCGCGGTGGCGAGGTTGGGGATCAGCTTGGGCTGGCCGGCGGCACTGTCCACGCGCAGCTGCAGGCTCAGGCCGGCGAGGTCGACCACGCGCTCGGCCTGGTAGTAGCCGGCACCGCGCGTGAGGCCGACGCGCGCCAGCCGCGTGCCATCGCCCTCCACGAAGCTGAGCTCATGGTGGCGCGCATGCTCGCTGGTGGTGGCCTCGTCGAGCAGCTGGCGCAACCCCAGGGTGGCGACGACATAGGCCTGGGGCTGGCCGGCGCGCAGCTGGGGCAGGCACAGATCCACCACCTCCAGGCCCTCACCGCCCGCCAGCGGCACGAAGTAGGAGCGCGAGAACAGCGGCGTACCCTGGCGCAGCGCAGCCGCGCAGGCCAGCTCGGTCTCGAGCTGCATCTGATCGCGCGAGAGCTGGGCAAACAGCGGCGTGACGAAGGGCGACTCGACCGCCGTCTGCACCTGGCGGCGCGCATCGCGGTACTCGATGCGCAGCACCGGCCGGTTGAAGCGCAGCAGCTCGGCGGCCTCGCTGTGCCAGCGCGCGTCATGCACCTCGGCCCACAAGAGGGCCTGCAGGCTCTGCAGCTCGCGCCCGGCCAGCTGCTTGGCGCGCGCCGCGACCTCGGCCGCCACCTGGTCCACCTGCTCCTGCGAGCGCGCCGCCTCGTAGCTGAGGGTGAGCGCCACCAGCAGCGATTGCGCCACGAGCAGCAGGCCCACCAGCGCCCCCCACAACAGGGCACGGCGCCAACGTCGCCTGAGCGCGGGGCTGGAAGAGTTGGCCGCGTCGGGCACGGGGTGAGGCGTCATGCGTGGGATCTGCGAGCTGCCGCACAGTATGCGAGCGGCGTTGGCCGCGGGGATGCGCAGTTTCGCGTATGCCGGCGCGCGCGCCTGGCCCGACACTTGCAATGCACGATAGGCATGAGGGCGCAAGCTTCGCGCCAAGATGCACTCCTACAATCGTCGGCCAGTATCGAGACCACGCCATGTCCACCTCTGAACAGAAAGCAGCCCAGCTGCGCCAAGCCGCACTCGAATATCACGAGTTCCCGACCCCGGGCAAGATCGCGATCGCGGCGACCAAGCAGCTGGTCAACCAGCGCGATCTGGCGCTGGCCTATTCCCCGGGCGTGGCGGCGGCCTGCGAAGAGATCGTGGCCGACCCGGCGAACGCCTTCCGCTACACCTCGCGCGGCAATCTGGTGGCGGTGGTCACCAATGGCACGGCGGTGCTGGGCCTCGGGAACATCGGCCCGCTGGCCTCCAAGCCGGTGATGGAAGGCAAGGGCGTGCTGTTCAAGAAGTTCGCCGGCATCGATGTGTTCGACCTGGAGATCCAGGAGAACGATCTCGACAAGCTGGTGGACGTGATCGCGGCGCTGGAGCCCACCTTCGGCGGCATCAATCTCGAGGACATCAAGGCGCCCGACTGCTTCTACGTCGAGCGCAAGCTGCGCGAGCGCATGAAGATCCCGGTCTTCCACGACGACCAGCATGGCACGGCCATCGTGGTGGGCGCGGCCTTCCTGAACGGCCTCAAGGTGCTGGGCAAGGACATCAAGCAGGTCAAGCTGGTGACCTCGGGCGCTGGCGCCGCAGCGCTAGCCTGCCTGGGCCTGCTGATGAAGCTGGGCCTGCCGCGCGAGAACATTTGGGTCACCGACCTGGCCGGCCTGGTCTACGAGGGCCGCACCGAGCTGATGGACCCGGACAAGGCGGTGTTCGCCCAGCCCACCTCGCAGCGCAGCCTGGGCGAGGCGATCGCCGGCGCGGACGTGTTCCTGGGCCTCTCGGCGGGCGGCGTGCTCAAGCCCGAGATGGTGGCCAAGATGGCGGCGCGGCCGCTGATTTTCGCGCTGGCCAATCCCACGCCCGAGATCCTGCCCGAGGAAGTGAAGCAGGTGCGCGACGATGCGGTGATGGCCACCGGCCGCACCGACTATCCGAACCAGGTCAACAACGTCCTGTGCTTCCCCTACATCTTCCGCGGTGCGCTCGACTGCGGCGCCACCACCATCACCGATGAGATGGAAATTGCCGCGGTGCGCGCGATTGCCGAGCTGGCCCAGGCCGAGCAGAGCGAGGTGGTGGCCGCGGCCTATGCCGGCGCCAACCTGAGCTTCGGCCCCGAGTACCTGATCCCCAAGCCCTTCGACCCGCGCCTGATGATGAAGATCGCGCCGGCGGTGGCACAGGCGGCGCTGGACTCGGGCGTGGCCTCGCGCCCGGTCAAGGACATGGACGCCTACCGCGAGAAGCTGCAGAGCTTCGTCTACGCCTCGGGCACGACCATGAAGCCGATCTTCAACGTCGCCAAGCGCGCCGTGAACAAGCGCGTGGCCTATGCCGAGGGCGAGGAAGAGCGCATCCTGCGCGCCGTGCAGGTGGTGGTGGACGAGGGCCTGGCCCGCCCCACCCTGGTGGGCCGCCCCGGCGTGATCGCCGAGCGCTGCGAGCGCTTCGGCCTGCGCCTGCAGGAGGGCCGCGACTACGACATCGTCAATGTCGAGAACGACCACCGCTACCGCGACTACTGGCAGACCTATCACCAGATGACCGAGCGCAAGGGCGTCACCCAGCAGCTCGCCAAGATCGAGATGCGGCGCCGCCTCACGCTCATCAGCTGCATGATGCTGCACAAGGGCGAGGTCGACGGCATGCTGTGCGGCACCTGGAGCAATACGGCGATGCACCTGCAGTACATCGACCAGGTGATCGGCCGCCGCCCGGGCGTGAAGACCTATGCCTGCATGAACGGCCTGATCCTGCCGGGCCGCCAGGTCTTCCTGGTCGACACCCATGTGAACTACGACCCGACGGCCGAGCAGCTGGCCGAGATCACCATCATGGCCGCCGAGGAGCTGATGCGCTTCGGCATCCGCCCCAAGGCCGCCCTGCTCTCGCACTCCAATTTCGGTTCCAGCAACCAGCCCTCGGCGCTGAAGATGCGCGAGGCCCTGGGCCTGATCCAGCAAGCCGCGCCCTGGCTGGAGGTGGATGGCGAGATGCATGGCGATACCGCGCTGGACGCCGCCTACCGCAACCAGCTGATGCCGCGCAGCACCCTCAGCGGCGAAGCCAATCTGCTGGTGCTGCCGAACATCGACGCCGCCAACATCTCCTACAACCTGCTCAAGACCACCGCCGGCGGCGGCATCGCGATCGGCCCGGTGCTGCTGGGTGCGGCCAAGCCGGTGCATGTGCTGACCCCCTCGGCGACGGTGCGCCGCATCGTCAACATGACCGCGCTGACGGTCGCCGACGCCAACGCCGCACGCTGATTTCAGCGCCTTATTCCGCCCAGTCTGCAGCCGCGCGGGCCGCAGACTGGGCGAAATCGCGTCCGTATGAGCCCTGAGAAACAAAAGTTTGTAAAGGCTCACAAGGGCGTGACGGCGCCATTAATTCGGCGCCAGCCGTGAGCATCCAAAGGTGCGTGCGCACACTAACTTAGCCAATTCCTGAAGGCCTGGCAAAGCCCCGGTCTTGAGCTTTCGGGCCTCATTCTGTACCATGTTGCCTTCAGGATTCAGGGTAAACCCGTGTTGTTGCTCTCCCGGTCACCGGCGTGGCCACTGTGGCACAAGCTAGGCTCAGCAGTCGCTCTGGTGGCGATGTTGGGGCTGGCAGGCCCAGCCAATGCCAGGGAATCGTTCAAGGATTCCACCGCAGCG
This sequence comes from Roseateles sp. FW301-B2, assembly GCF_058788955.1. Taxonomy (NCBI): domain Bacteria; kingdom Pseudomonadati; phylum Pseudomonadota; class Betaproteobacteria; order Burkholderiales; family Sphaerotilaceae; genus Roseateles; species Roseateles sp. FW301-B2. The sequence goes on along the minus strand of NZ_JBYTBE010000009.1, from coordinate 50,997 downwards.
CAAGACACGGTCGCTTTGACGGCCTTGCCGCCCGAAGCCCAAACCACGCACCGTCTGGTACTCGCCGGGGGACCTTTCCCGCAAGCCAAGGATGGCGTCGTGTTTGGCAATCGCGAACGCAGACTGCCGCCACGGGCGAGGGGCTACTACCACGAATATACCGTCAGAACGCCAGGCGCCCGGAACCGGGGCGCGCGGCGTCTGGTATGTGGTGGCACGCCGCCCACGAAGCCTGAGGTTTGCTATTACACCGACGACCATTACGCGAGCTTCCGAAAGATCGCGCCGTGATCGGCGGCCACAAAGTTCTGTGACTATATAGGAGGATCGCGACCATGCTTTTGCAGACCGTCCGTCCCAATATCGTGCAGGCCATAAGGGCCTATCGCGTAGAGGACTTGATGCAAGCCGCACAGGATGCGGGCCAGCATTTCCTGTATGCCAACCTGACCGACGCCGAGTCGAAGCAGGACGTGCTCGAAGGGATTGCCCAGGCCTTCCTGTTTCCCGCCCACTTCGGCAAGAACCTGGACGCGCTGTACGACTGCATGACCGACCTCGTGCACAAGTCGGGCGCGCAACCCGGCTTTGTGGTGGTGCTGGAGCAGATCCCCGACAGCATCAAGTTCGACCGCGAGGCGCGCGAGCAGTTGCTCGATGTGTTCCGAGACGCGGCCGATTACTGGGCCGATCGCAAGGTCCAGTTCCGGTGCTTCTATTCTTTTCAGTAGCCCGCTCCCAAGAAAACGGGTCATGGGAGCGGGCTACTGAGGTGGCCCCGAGCGTTACTGTGAAGCCTGCAGCCAAGAGCAGCAGCAACAAGCCCAACGCCAATCCAAACTTCGGCATGAATATGCCAATGATGAGCAGCGCCTTCGATACCGCGATGTGGTTGAGCGCCGCCTGAGCCCAGGCTCAGTACAGCAGCAAAGGGGCCCGCGGGCCCCTTTTGTTTTGCTCAGAGGCTTTGCGCCAGCGCGATGAATTCCCGCACCGGCACCTCCTCGGCGCGCCGCTGCAGGTCGAACTGGCCCGTAAAACCGCGCTGCGCCAGCCACACACCCAGGCTGTGACGCAGCAGCTTGCGGCGCTGCGAGAACGCCGCCGCCACCATTTCGCCGAACAGCTGGCGATCCAGCTGCACCGGCTCGGCATAGGGAAGCATGCGCACGATCGCCGAATCCACCCGCGGCGGCGGGTCGAAGGACTCGGGCGGCACGTCCAGGATCGACTCGATCTGGTAGCGCCACTGCAGCATCACCGAGAGGCGTCCGTAATCCTTGCAGCCGGGTGCGGCGGCCATGCGATCGACCACTTCCTTTTGCAGCATGAAGTGCTGGTCCTGCACCTGCTCCACGAAGTCGAGCAGATGGAACAGGATGGGGGTGGAAATGTTGTAGGGCAGATTGCCCACCACCCGCAGCTTCTGGCCGCGCTCGGCGGCCAGGGCGGCGAAGTCCACCTTCAGCACGTCGGACTCCACCACCACCAGGTCCTCGCGCTGGCGCAGACGGGCCGCCAGGTCGCGGTCCAGCTCGATCACGGTGAGCGGCTTGATGCGCGCCAGCAGCGGCAAGGTCATCGCACCCAGGCCGGGGCCGATCTCGACCATGGCCTCGCCGGGCTGCGGATCGATGGCGTCGACGATGGCCTCGATGATGACCCGGTCGGTCAGGAAGTGCTGACCGAAGCGCTTGCGCGCAATGTGCTGGGCCATCAGTCCAGCCACTCGCGCACTTCGACGAAGGCCTTGGCGCGCAGGTCCTTGACCCATTCACCATAGGCATGGTCGTACTTGCGCTCGCGCAGCGCGCCGCGCGCCTGCTCGCGCAGCTGCTTGGCCTCCACCGCCACGGTGCGGCGCTCCAGCACCTGGATCAGGTGCAGGCCGTAACGCGACAGCACCGGGGCCGAGATGCCGCCGAGCGGCAGGGCGTTCATGGCGTCCTCGAATTCGGGCACGAAGCCGCCGGGCGAGGCCCAGCCGAGCTCGCCACCGTCGGCGGCGCTGCCGTCCTCGGAGTTCTCCTTCGCCACCTGCTCGAAGCTCGTCTTGCCGGCCTCGATATTGCGCTTGAACTCGTTCAGGCGGCGCGCCGCCAGTTCGGCATTGAGCTGGGCCGAGGGCCGCAGCAGCACATGGCGCGCACGCGTCTGCGTGACCTGGTTGGCCACGCTGCCGTCCAGGCGATCGATCAGCTTGAGCAGGTGAAAGCCGGCGCCCGAGCGCAGCAGCTGCGGCGCGACCTCACCGGCCTTGAGGCCGTTGACCGTCGCCACGAACAGATCGGGCAGGCGGTCGGACGCGCGCAGGCCGATTTCGCCGCCGCGCAGCTTGTTGCTGTCCTCGGAGATTTCCTTCGCCACCGCACCGAAATCCTCGCCCGCCTTGATGCGTGCCAGCGCGCCTTCCGCGCGCGCACGGCGCTCGGCCTCGACGCTGGCACTGGCGCCCTCGGGCACCGTCACCAGGATCTGGGCAATATTGAGCTGGGCGTTCTTGGCGAAGGCGGCCTGGCGCTCGTCCAGGTACTTGTCGATCTCGCCATCGGTGATGCGGATGCGGCCCTGCACCTCGCGCTCACGCACCCGCTCGGTGAGCATCTGGTCGCGCAGGTTCTCGCGGAAGGTGCGGTAGTCGATGCCCTCGGTCTTGAGGCGCTCGCGCAGCTGCTCCAGCGTCAGCTTGTTCTGCGCCGCCACATTGGCCACCACGCGGTCGAGTTCGGGCTCGTCCACCTTGGGGCCGTTCTCGCGCGCATAGGTCACCAGCACGCGGTCCTCGATGAGGGCCTCGAGCGCCTGCTTGCGCAGGGTCTCGGTCACCGGCATGGCCTCGCCGCGGCGCTTGGCATCGTCGCGCAGGCGCTCGGTACGCTGCAGGACCTCGCTGGCCGCCACCACATCGGAATTCACCACGGCGGCGATGTAGTCGCCCGGCCGCAGTTGGACATTGCTTGGGACGCTGGCGCCCACCTGGGCCTCGGCGGCCGCGATGCCGGCCACGCTCAGGGCGCAGGCAAGGGTCAGATTGCGTATCGACAATTCAGTCATAGGAAGCTTCAAGGCGTCCGAGCTTGTCCGAGCTCAGGGGTCGGTAACCGGGAATATTGTCTCTCAAGACCTTGAGCGCATTCGAGCCCAGCTGGGACAGGCCCACCAGCTCGATCTGCAGCATCAGCCGGGTGTTGGTTTCGGCAAAGCCGGTGGAAAGCCGCTCGACGCCGGCACGCAGGATCCAGCAGCCGGCGTCGTACTCCACGCCCACCACCGAATCGGTCAGGCGCTTGTCGCGCATGCTGTACTGCACCCGGCCGGCGCTGTACCAGGCGCCCTGGCAGGACGAGGCCGAGCGCGCACGCCCCGCGTCGGCGGTGCCCCACAAGGGCCATTGCCAGCCCAGCTCGATCTGCTCGCTCTGGCCCGACACCAGCCGGTAGGCCGCGCTGAGGGTGCGGAAGGGGCCGGGGGAGTAGCGCGTGCGCAGCACCGAGCGTACCGCCCGGCCGTTGTCGGCATTGAACTGCATGGCCGCATCCAGCCACCAGGCGCGGCTCAGATGGGCCGAGCCCAGCAGCAGCACGTCGGAGAAGCGCTGGCCGGCCGGCTCGCCGCCATCGGCGGTGATGCGCTGGTCGCGGAACAGGAAGCGCTGCACCAGGCCCAGGCGCAGCAGCTCCTCACCCTGGCCGGTGTCGACCCAGCGCGAGGTCGCGCCCAGCGTCAGCTGGCGCGCATCGGCAACCCGGTCCACACCCGAGAACGGGTTCTCGGCGTAGATCGAATCGAAATTGAAGTCCTTCGCCGCGGCGTCGAAATTGGGCACCGCCGTCTGGTCGCGGTAGGGCGTGTTGACGTAGAGCGCGCGCGGCTCCAGGGTCTGGGTCAGGCTGCGACCGAACAGCTGGGTCGGGCGCTCGAACACCCAGCCATGGTCGATGCTGAAGGTCGGGATGCTGCGCCCGATCGAGCGCGCGCCGTTGCTGAGCGGCTGGTCGACGCGGTAGCTGGCGGCGTTCAGCGACAGCCGGGGGATCAGCCACCAGGCCGCGGTGCCCAGCGGCAGGCTCAGGTGCGCCAGCAGATGGGCGCGCTCGCCGGTCTGCTGCGACTGGCTGGCCAGGGCCTGGGCCGGCAGGTCGAAGCGGTTGTACTCGAGCTCCAGCCCGCCCTCCAGGCGCGCACGCCGGCCCCAGGGCAGATAGCCGGCCAGCACCAGATCGTCGGCCTGGCTGTTGAGGCGCACGCCGATCTGGGGCGAGCGCTGGTAGGGCGCTTCAAAGCGCGTGAGCGTGTCCAGGCCCTGCAGCGGCTGCCAGCGCTGCACCCTTGCATAGGCCTGGCCCTCGCCCCAGCCATAGGCAAAGTCGCGCTGCAGCTGCAGATCGGTGGCGAGCAGGCGCTTGGTGAGGCTGTTGACGCGCCGCGGCAGATCCTTCCAGTACTCGTCGTCCGAGACCCGCTCGGAGCTCAGCCGGAACTGCAGCCCCGCACCCAGCTGGCCCTCGCCCGCCAGGCGCAGATCCCAGCGCTGGCGCCCGGCCTCGCGGTCGTGCGGCAGCCAGGCGAAGTTGATGCTGCCGCCATGGCTGGGCTCCAGATAGCGGAACTCGCTGTCCACCCCGGGGCCGCGCCGCGTCATCACAAAGGGTAGGAAGGTGGCATCGCGCTGCGGCGCGATATTCCAGTAGTAAGGCAGGCCCAGCTCGAGGCCGCTGCGGTTGTCGAGGTTGATGTCGGGCGGCAGCCAGCCCGACTTGCGCTGGTCGCCCACCGGGAAGCTCAAGGCCGGCGCGGCCAGGATGGGCACGCCGTAGAAGCGCAGCACCGCGCCCTTGGCCAGGCCCTCGTTGTTCTCGAAGTCCATGCTGAGGCTGTCCATGCGCAGCTCCCAGGCCCGCGCCTGGCCGCTCTCGTCGGCCGGGCAGCTGCTGTAGGTGGCCGCCTCGGCGCGCACGCGCTGGGCGTCGAGGAACTGGATGCGCTTGGCGTGGCCGCTGCCGCCGGTCTGCGAGAAGAAGTAGCTGGGGTCCAGCATCTCGCCCTCGAAACGCTGCACGAACAGCTGCAGGCTGGGGCCGCGCACCAGCGAACCCTGGTGGCGCAGCTCCACCTGCCCTTGCGCGCGGGCGAGATCCTGCACCTGGTCGTAGCTGATGCGGTCCGAACTCAGCAGCAGCTCGCCATAGCGCAGCTCGGCGGCACCCTCGGCCACCGAGGTCTGCGAGATGTGGCTGCTCAGCTGGCGCGCGCTCAGCACCATGGCGGGCCGCGTGAGGCCGCGCGCCACCGGCAGCAGCTGGCGGATCGGCCGCAAGCTCAGGCCCTGTTCATCCAGGCCCTGCGCCTGCGTCAGCCCGGCCGCCAGCAGGCCGAGGCACATGAGGCTCAGGCGAGGCAGGGGCGAGGCAGATGGGCGGGCGGATTGGGGGCGCAGCACGGGTGTGGGACGTCTTCAGGGGGCATCCTCGCGCCGGTGGCGGACGGGACGGTTTGTAGAATTCATTATCCATGAGCCCCGGCGTGAGCCGTGCTCGGCCCTTCATCGCCTCTTCAGCCTCTTTTCTTCATGCACCCCAAGTTCTGGCCCGACCCCGCCCGCCACGAGCGCTTCTGCCGCTGGCTGCAGCCCCTGGTCGAGGCCCATGGCCTGTTGCCGGACACGCTGGCCGAGGCCGGCAGCGATGCCAGCACGCGGCGCTACTTCCGCATCCGGCGCGCCGCCGGTGGCGAGTTGCTGGTGATGGACGCGCCGCCGCCCGGCAACGATGTGCGCCCCTATCTGGCGCTGGCCGCGCACATGGCCGAATGCGGCCTGCGCGTGCCCGAGGTGCTGGCCGCCGACGCGGCCGAGGGCTTTGCCCTCATCACCGACTTGGGGCCCCAGACCTATCTGCAAGCCCTGCAGGGCGCCAGCGCGGCCGAGGCCGACCGCCTGATGCGCGCCGCCATCGGCAGCCTGGTGCAATGGCAGCAGCGCGGCGATGCCGGCCGGCTGCCCGTCTATGACGAGGCCTTTGTGCGTCGCGAGCTGCAGATCTTCGTCGACTGGTGCGTGCAGGCCGAGTTCGGCAAGCAATGGTCGGCCACCCAGCTCAAGTGGTGGGACCATGTCAGCCAGCAGCTGGTGAACAACGTCCTCGCCCAGCCGCAGCTGGCCATGCACCGCGACTACATGGTGCGCAACCTGATGGTGGCGGAGGGCGCGCCGGGCATCCTGGACTTCCAGGACGCGGTGCGCGGCCCGATCGCCTACGACATGGCCTCGCTGCTGCGCGATGCCTTCATCTCCTGGGACGAAGAGCGCGAGCTCGATTGGGCGATCCGCTACTGGGAGCAGGCGCGCAAGGCCGGGCTGCCGATCGACGCCGATTTCGGCGAGTTCTGGAAGGCGCTGGAATGGAGCGGTCTGCAGCGCCACCTGAAGATGATGGGCATCTTCTGCCGCCTCAAGCACCGCGACGGCAAGCCCGCCTATGCCGAGGATCTGCCGCGCCTGTTCGCCTATGCCACCAAGGTGTCGACGCGCTATATCGAGTTCTCGCCGCTGACCCATTTGCTGGAGGACCTGCGCGGCGGGCTCACGCAGACCGGCTTCAGCCTGCGCTAGGGTGAGGGGCAGCCCGCGGCCGCCAGCCAGGGGTCGCGGTCCTCGCCGCCGAACACGCTGAGCAGGAAGTCGAGGAAGGCGCGCGTGCGCGCCGGCACGAACTTGCGCGTGGGCATGGCCGCCCAGATCGTGAAGCTGAACAGCCGCCATTCGGGCAGCACGCGCTCCAGCGCCCCTTCCAGCAGGGCGTCGGCAATCACGAAGGACGGCAGGCCGGCAATGCCCAGCCCATGCAGGGTGGCCGAATAGTTGGTGTCGATCGAGGCGGTGCTCAGCACCGGCCGGTTCGGCACCCCGGTGAAGGAGTCCTGCACCGTGTCGTCGTCATGGCCGCCACGCAGGAACACGATGCCGCGCTGCAGCTCCGACATCGGCGGCAGCATCGCGTCATGCCCTTTCAGATCGCGCGGATGCTGGGGCCGGCCATGGCTCTCCAGGTACTCGGGTGCGGCGCACATGATGACCTCGGTGCGCGCCAGGCGGCGCGCCACATAGTCGCCCTCGAGCGGATGGCGCGAACTCAGGATGGTGATGTCGAAGGCCTCGTCCAGCGTGTCCACCGGGCCGGGCGAATGCAGCTCCAGCGTGATGTGCGGGTACTGCTGGTGAAAGCGCGCCAGGTGCTTGGCGAGCTGGTGCACGGCGATCGCCGGCGGCACCAGCACGCGCAGATGGCCACGCGGCTCGTTGGTGGAGGCCGAGGCCAGGGCTTCGGCCTCTTCCACTTCGGCCAGGATGCGGCGGGCGCGCTCCAGATAGGCCTCGCCCACCTCGGTCAGCGCCAGCCGGCGGGTGGTGCGGTTGATCAGGCGTGCGCCCAGGTGCTCCTCCAGCTCGGCCACCAGGCGCGTCACCACCGCGGGCGCCAGATCGAGCGAACGCGCGGCGCCGGCAAAGCTGCCGTCGTCGATGACGCGCACGAACACGCGCAAGGCCTTGAGCTGATCCATGCTGGCTCCCCCGCCAAAAACAAAGCCCGGACAGAGCCGGGCTTGGAACGTCTGTGCCGTGCAGCTTATCAGGGGTGGGCAGCCATCACCTGGGCTACCGCGGCGGTCAGGCGCTTGCCATAGGGCACGTGCAGGAACTCGTTGGGGCCATGGGCATTGCTCTTGGGGCCCAGCACGCCGCAGACCATCATCTGCGCGCTCGGGAAGCCCTTTTGCAGCATGCTCATCAGCGGGATCGTGCCGCCCTGTCCGATATAGCCCACCGGCGCGCCGAAATGCGTCACGCTGGCCGCATTGACCGCCTGCGACAGCCAGGGGCTCAGCTCGGGCGTGTTCCAGCCGGTAGCGCCATAGGCACCCGCGCGGCCATCGGGCACGAAAGTGACCTTGGCGTTGTAGGGCGCGTTGTCCTCCAGCAGGGCCTTCAGGCGCAGCGCCGCCTCGTTGCCATCCACCAGCGGCGGCAGGCGCAGCGAGAGCTTGAAGGCGGTGTAGGGGCGCAGCACATTGCCGGCGTTCTTGAGCTCGGGGAAGCCGTCCACCCCCACCACCGACAGGGTCGGCTTCCAGGTGCGGTTGAGCAGCACCTGCACCGGATCGGTGGTGACCGGCAGCACCGAGCCGCCATCGGCACCGCAGGCCCAGGGCAGGCGCTTGTAGACCTCTTCGCCCAGGATGGCGGCGGTGGCCTTGGCCTGTTCCAGGCGCACGCCGGGGATCTCGCAGTGGAAGCTCTCGGGCAGCAGATTGCCAGTCTTGGAATCTTCCAGGCGGTCCAGCACCTGGCGCAGGATGCGGAAGCTGGAAGGCACCACGCCCGAGCCGTCGCCGCTGTGGATGCCTTCGGTCAGCACCTCCACCTTCAGCACGCCCGACACCATGCCGCGCAGCGAGGTGGTGAGCCAGAGCTGCTCGTAATTGCCGGCGCCCGAATCCAGGCACACCACCAGCGAGACTTTGCCCAGGCGTTCCTTCAGCAGCTCGATATAGGCGGGCAGATCGTAGGAGCCGCTCTCCTCGCAGGTCTCGATGATGCCGACGCAGCGCGGGCGCGGGATGCCCTGCTTGTCCAGCGCCATGATGGCGGTGAGCGAGGCGTAGACCGCGTAGCCGTCGTCGGCGCCGCCGCGGCCATAGAGCTTGCCGTCCTCGTACTTGGGCGTCCAGGGGCCCAGGTCGGCGCGCCAGCCATTGAACTCGGGCTGCTTGTCGAGGTGGCCGTAGAGCACGATGGTCTCGTCCGAGCCGGCCTTGGTGGCGGGCACCTCGAAGAAGATCACCGGCGTGCGACCGGGCAGGCGGATCACCTCGAGCGTGAGGCCGGCGACCCTCTTGCTCTCCACCCAGCTGGCGGCGTCGCGCAACACCTTCTCGATGTGGCCGTTGGCTGCCCAGTCGGCGTCGAACATCGGGCTCTTGGCCGGGATGGCGATGTACTGGGTCAGTGCCGGGACGATCTCCTCGTCCCACATGCGGGCGGCGTAGTCACCCAGGGCGCTGGCCTCATCGGCCTGCAGCGGCAGCAACGGATCACGTGCGTTCATCTCATGTCTCCTCGCGAGGGGTAACTCGCCTGAAGCAGAGATTCTAGAACTTGGACTCCAGCCAGGTCTGCAGGCGCTCGAACACCTGCTCCTTCTCGGGCTCATTGAAGATCTCGTGGTAGAGGGCCGGGAAGACATGGCCCTGCACCACCGCCGGCGGTGCGGCGGCCACGAAATCGGCGCTGCCCTCGGGCGAGACGCAGCGATCGCTGCCGGCCCACAGCACCAGAGTCGGCAGGGTCCAGGCCTCGGCCTGGTCGCGCACCAGCTCGCCGCCATCGACGATGCTGCGCGCCAGCGTCGGCGTGATGTGCTTGTGTACCAGCGGGTCCTGCACATAGGCCTGCACCACCGCCGCATCGCGCGAGATCCAGCTGGGCTTGAGCCCGTTGCCGGCGGCCAGGTGCGGCAGCAGCGGCAGGGCCACCGTCAGCAGCAGCTTCTGGAACGCGGACATGCCGGGGTCCAGCGCCGGCGAGCTCAGCACCAGGGCGTCGAGCGGGCGGAACCAGGCCGGCAGGCTGCCGGCCGCGGTGCCCAGCAGGCCACCGGCGGCAAAGCGCGCCGCCACCATGCCGCCCATGCTGTGGCCCAGCATCACCAGCGGGCCGCGGCCCAGCACCTCGTCGCCACGGGTCTGGTCGATCACCAGGGCCAGATCGTGCATCAGGCTGAGCTCGTCGGGCACATCGCCGCGCGCGCCGCCCGAGGCGCCATGGCCGCGCTGGTCGTAGCCCACCACATGCCAGCCCCATTGATTCAGGCGCGCCGCCACCTGCTCGTAGCGGCCGATATGCTCACCCAGGCCATGCACGATCAGCACCGTGCCGCGCGCGGGATCGATGCCGGGTTTGGTCCATTGGCGCCAATGCAGGGGCAGGCCGTCGTGGGTCGTCAGGGGTCGCATGGCTGGCAGTGTAGGGACGCCACCCCGGCCGCCACCCCGGGGCTTCCCCCAGGCGCGGGAAACCCTGTCCCGGATTGGATAGACAGCTCTAGGCCGCAGGGCCTAGGCTGCGCTCCGGACAAGGAGACCCCATGAGCAACAACGAATTCTTCACCCTGAGCCAGCCGGAGCCGGGCCTGGCGCATCTGCAGTTCAACCAGCCCGAGCGCATGAACACCATGAGCCCGCGCTTCTTCCCGGCGCTGCGCGACGCGGTGCGCGCGCTCGACGACGCGGGCGAGACGCGCGTGCTGGTGATCTCATCCACCGGCAAGCATTTCAGCGCCGGCATGGCGCTGGATACCTTCGCCGGCCAGGGCGCGATGCTGGACACCGGCAGCGCGCGCACGCGCCTGAGCTTCCAGACCTCGCTGCGCCGCCTGATGGCTTGCTTCAGCGTCCTCGACGAGGTGCGCTTCCCGGTGCTGTGCGCCGTGCAGGGCGGCTGCATCGGCGGCGCGCTCGACCTGGCCGCCGCCTGCGACATGCGTTATTGCACGGCCGACGCCTTCTTCACCATCCAGGAGACGGTGATCGGCATGGCGGCCGACCTGGGCGTGCTGCAGCGCCTGCAAAAACTCATGCCCCAGGGCGCGGCGCGCGAGATGGCCTATACCGGCGAGCGCCTGCCCGCCGAGCGCGCGCTGGCCCTGGGCCTGGTGAACGCGGTGCTGCCCGATCAGGCCGCGCTGCTGGAGCATGTGCTGGGCCTGGCGCGCAATATCGCCGCCAAGTCGCCGCTGGCGGTGGCCGGCAGCAAGGCGGCGCTGAACCATGCGCGCGACCATGGCGTGGACGCCTCGCTGGCGCATATGACGGTGCTGCAGAGCGCCATCTTCGACACCGAGGAAATGGGCCGCGCCATCATGGCCTGGAAGATGAAGCAGCCGGCCGGCTTCGCGCCGCTGGCCGAGATCGCCAAGATCTAGGGCCTGTGCAGCGGCAGGCGGATCACGAAGGCCTGGCCCTCGCAGACCGCCGATCCACCATGGCGCTGCGCAATCTGGCGCACCAGCGCCAGCCCCAGGCCCGAGCCCGTGGCGCGCGTGTCGCCGCGGTAGAAGGGTTCGAACACCGCTTCGCGCTGCGCCTCGGGCACGCCCGGGCCGGCGTCGCTGACGCGGATGACGGCTTCGCCGCCACTCGCGCTGAGCTGCAACCGCGTGGGCGGCTGGCCATGCCGCTCGGCGTTCTCCAGCAGATTGCGCAAGAGGCGCCGCAGCAGGCGCGCATCCGCGCGCAGTGGCAGGCTTGCGCCTTCGAGTTGCACCTCGGCGTGCGCGGCGGCCAGCTCGGCCGCCAGCGCCAGCAGGTCCAGCTCCTCCAGCTGCAGCGGCTCGTTCACCGCGTCCAGCCGGCTGGCCAGCAGGATCTCGTCGATCAGGCGGTCCAGCTCGGCAATGTCCTGTTCCATCCCGGCACGCCGGCGCGGCTCCACCGCGTCCTTCACCAGCTCCAGCGCCAGCTGGATGCGCGTGAGCGGCGTGCGCAGCTCGTGCGAGGCATGGGCCAAGAGGGTCTTGTGCGCGCCCACCAGCTGTTCGATGCGCTCGGCCGCGTCATTGAAGCGTTGGGCCAGGCGCGCCACCTCGTCGCGCCCCTCCACCGCCACGCGCGCCGAGAGTTCGCCCGCCCCCAGGCGCTCCACCCCCTGCTGCAGGCGTTCGAGCCGGCGCGTCAGCTGGCGCACGATGGGAAATGCCAGCAGGCCCACCAGCAGCGCAAGCAGCAGCATCACGCCATGCAGGCCCAGGCCCAGCGCGGGCGGTCCGAGGGCCCAACGCAGGCGCACCAGCAGCACGCGCCCATCGGGCAGCGGCAGGCGGTAGCGCCCCCAGCGCCGGCCCGGCGGCGCCTGGCCGACCTGGGCCAGGGTCTGGCCCTGCGCGTCATAGAGCGTGGCATGCTCGCTCACACCCTCGGCCAGGCGCTGCAGGCCGGCCTGCTGCTCGGCCGGCGGCGCCGCGGCCGCGGGCAGGGCGTTCTGCACCAGCCGGCCCATCAGCTGCAGGGCCACGTCCATGGGCCCGCCCTCGCGGTGCCACAGCGCCACGCTCACCAGGGCCAGCACGATCAGGCAGGCCAGCAGCGCCAGGTAGAAGCGCAGATAGAGCCGGGGCAACAGGCGATTCAGCATCAGTCTTGCTGCCTCGCGAACACATAGCCGCTGCCGCGCACGGTGATGATGCGGCGCGGCTGCTTGGGATCGGTCTCGATGGCGGCGCGCAGGCGCGACATATGCAGGTCGATGCTGCGGTCGCTGGCCTCCAGTTTCTCGCCCGTCATCAGGTCCAGCAGGCGTTCGCGCGAGAGCACGCGGCCGGCGTTCTGGGCCAGCGCCAGCAGCAGGCTGAACTGGCTGGCCGAGAGCTCGCACACCGCGCCGTCCAGGTAGGCGGCGCGCGCCGCCGGGTCGATCTCCAGGCGGCCGAAGCGCAGCGGCTGGTCGGCCGGCAGCAGGCCGCCGTGGCGGCGCCGCAGGATGGCGCGCAGCCGCGCCAGCAGCTCGCGCGGCACGAAGGGCTTGGCGAGGTAATCGTCGGCACCGATCTCCAGCCCGACCACGCGATCGAAGGCGTCGCCGCGCGCGGTGAGCATCAGCACCGGCACGTCGGAGCGCGCGCGCAGCTGGCGGCACAGGTCCAGCCCGTCCATATCGGGCAGGCTGAGGTCCAGCAGCACCGCGTCGAAGGCCTGCCGGGCCAGCGCCTCCAGGGCCGCACTGCCCAGCCCGGCCACGCTGACCCGGTAGCCGGCCGCACCGAGATACTCGCCGAGCATCTCGGCCAGCGCCGGATCGTCTTCCACGACCAGGAGCTGTTCGTGGGCGCGCGCGGGGCCGGCTTCCAGCATCGGCGTCAGCCCTGCTTGGGCGCGTGGTGCTTGCCCAGATGGTCGACCAGCTGCTGGCGCTGCGCCGGCGTGAGCTGGTCCCCCACATCGGCCACCAGCTGCACCAGGCGGCGCGAGGCCTGGTCGGCCAGCTGCAGATGGCGCTGGCGCGCCTGCTCCAGCGCGTTGCGGTCCAGCGGTGTCTGGGCCAGCAACTGCAGGGCCTGGGTATGGGCCTCGTGCAGCTGCTGGTGCAAGGGCAGCAGGTCGGTGACGGCCTGCTTCACGAGCGGATCGATCTGGGTCTGCTGCGCCGCGTTGACGTTGAGCTCGCTGTAGAGCCGGGCCAGCATGCGGTCCACATGCTTGGCGGCCTGCTCCGGGCTGCCGATGGCATGGCGCCCGTGCAGATGCGGCGCGCCGCTGGCCACCGCGGCAACGCCGGCGGTGAGCGCGGCACCGGCCACGAAGGCGGCGATCACGCTGCCCTTGAAGAAGCGGCCCAGCGAGCGGCGCGCGGGGGTGGAGGCGGATGGGCTGTTGTCCATGATGGTGACTTTCATAGCAAGGGGAAACAACAATCCAAGCGGTGCAGGCCGCCCATTGTGGCGCCCTCACCGATTGCAGCCAGGAGGCCGGGGCCGCCTGGTCATGTCGCCACTGTGGAGCGCCCAGCTCGCAGCCCCATGTGATCGCGGTAAAGATTTGTACGGCATGATGCTGGGCCATGAGCGAAGCCCCGATCGAACTGCTGCCACCCGACATCAGCCCCTATCGCCACAGCGCCAGCGGCGTCGATTACGTCCATGTGCTGGACTCCGGCCGGCCCGGCCCCACGGTGATGGTGCAGGCGCTCACCCATGGCAACGAGCTGTGCGGCGCGCTCGCGCTCGACTGGCTGTTCCAGCAGGGCATGGGCCGCAGCCTGCAGCCCCTGCAGGGCAGGCTGATCCTCAGCTTTGCCAATGTGGCCGCCTTCGAGCGCTTCGACCCGGCCGACCCGAACGCCTCGCGCTGCGTGGACGAAGACCTGAACCGGGTCTGGGCCGACGCGGTGCTGTTCGGCCCGCGCGATTCGCTGGAGCTGCGCCGCGCGCGCCAGCTGCAGCCCTTTGTCGACGCGGCTGACGTCCTGTTCGACATTCACTCGATGCAGGATGCCTGCAGGCCGCTGATGGTGTGCGGCCTGCTCGACAAGGGCGCCGACTTCGCCTGCCGGCTGGGCATGCCCGGCGATCTGCTGATCGACACCGGCCACCCCTCGGGCCTGCGCATGCGCGACCGCGGCGGCTTCGGCGATCCGGCCAGCCCGAAGAATGCGCTGCTGATCGAGTGCGGCCAGCATTGGGAGCGCAGCGCGGTGGAGGTGGCGATCGACGGCTTGCTGCGCTTTCTGCGCCTCACCAGCATGGTGGATGCGGCCTGGGCCGAGGCGCGCCTGCGCCTGCCGCTGCCGGCGCTGCAGCACCGCATCCGCGTCAACCAGGCCGTGACGGCGCTGAGCAGCGACTTCCATTTCCTGTTCCCGGTGCGCGGCCTGGACGTGATCGCCCGGGCCGGCACGCCCTATGCGCAGGACGGCGAGACCATTTTCAGCACCGAGTTCGACAACACCGTGCTGGTGATGCCCTCGATGAAGCACGGCCTACCTGGCAACACCATGGTGCGGCTCGGGCGTTTCGAAAGCTGAGGCGCGATCAGCCTACACAGAAGGCATTCAGCTTGTTGCCGTCCAGATCGCGGAAGTAAGCGGCATAGAAGCCTTCGCCACGCGCGCCGGGTGCGCCCTCGTCCTTACCGCCCAGGGCCAGGGCCTTGGCATGCAGGGCCTTGACCTTGTCCTGGCTGTCCACCACCAGGGCCACCATCACGCCATTGCCGACCGTGGCCGGCTGGCCGTCGAAGGGCAGCATCACGCCGAAGCCGGGCTTGTCCATGCCCGTGCCCCAGGCATAGCCGCGGCCGAAATCCATCATGCGCTTGACGCCGATGACGGCGAACAACTCGTCGTAGAAGGCCGCGGCGCGCGGCAGGTCGTTGGTGCCCAGGGTGGTGTAGCCGATCATGCAAAGCTCCCGTGAAGTGGTTCAACCTCGATCAAATTTGAACACGGCCATGCTGGCGAGCAAGTTTGGCATGTTGCGCACCACCCTGCCCTCCTGGATGCCGAAGCTGTCCAGGATATTGAGCCGGTTCTTGCGCGCCAGCACCTCGAAGTCGGCATAGGTGCCGACGCGGATATTGGGCGTGTCGTACCACTCGTAGGGCAGCACGCGCGTCACCGGCATGCGGCCCAGCAGCACCTGCAGGCGATTGGGCCAATGCGCGAAATTGGGGAAGCTGACGATGCCGATGCGGCCCACGCGCGCGGTCTCTCGCAGCATCAGCTCGGTATTGCGCAGATGCTGCAGGGTCTCCAGTTGCAGCACCACATCGAAGCTCTGGTCCTCGAAGATCGACAGGCCCTCTTCGAGGTTCAGCTGGATCGCGTTCACGCCGCGCTGCACGCAGGCGAGCAGGTTGGCGTCGTCCAGCTCCACGCCATAGCCGCTGCAGCCGCGGTGCTGCTTCAGGTAGGCGAGCAGCTCGCCGGTGCCGCAGCCCAGGTCCAGCACGCGCGCGCCCTCGGGCACCAGGGCGGCGATCGTCTCCATCACGGCCTGCGCGCTCATGCCACCACCTCGCCGGCAATGCGCTGGAAGTAGGCGCGCAGCACGCCGTGGTAGCGCGGATCCTCCAGCAGGAAGGCATCGTGGCCATGCGGTGCGTCGATCTCCGCATAGGAGACATCGAGCTTGTTGTCGAGCAGGGCCTTGACGATCTCGCGCGAGCGCGCCGGCGAGAAGCGCCAGTCGGTCGTGAAGCTGGCGAGCAGGAACTTGCAGCGCGCGCTGGCAAAGGTGCGCGAGAGGTCGCCGCCCTGTTCGCGCGCCGGGTCGAAATAGTCGAGCGCGCGCGTGATCAGCAGATAGGTGTTGGCGTCGAAGTAGTCGCTGAACTTGTCGCCCTGGTAGCGCAGATAGCTCTCGATCTGGAACTCGATGTCCTGGGTCGAATAGCCCAGTTCGGCGGCGCGCATCTGGCGTCCGAACTTCTGCTCCATCACATCGTCGCTGAGGTAGGTGATGTGGCCGATCATGCGCGCCACGCGCAGGCCGCGCTTGGGCACCACGCCATGCTGGTAGAAATGGCCGCCGTGGAAATCGGGGTCGGTGATGATGGCGCGGCGCGCCACCTCGTTGAAGGCGATGTTCTGCGCCGACAGACAGGGCGCGGTGGCGATGGCGATGCAGTGGCGCAGCCGCGCCGGGTAGCGCAGCGCCCAATCCAGCGCCTGCATGCCGCCCAGCGAGCCGCCCAGCACGGCGGCCAGCTGGGTGATGCCCAGCTGGTCGAGCACGCGCGCCTGGGCATCCACCCAGTCCTGCACCGTCACCACCGGGAAATCCGCACCGTAGACGCGGCCGGTGTCCGGGTTGCTATGCATGGGCCCGGTGGAGCCAAAGCAGGAGCCGAGGTTGTTGATGCCGATGACGAAGAACTTGTCGGTGTCCAGCGGCTTGCCCGGGCCTACCAGGTTGTCCCACCAGCCCTCGCTCTTGTCCTCGCCCGCGTAGACCCCGGCCACATGGTGGCTGGCGTTCAGCGCATGGCAGACCAGCACCGCATTGCTGCGCGCCGCATTCAGCTGGCCATAGGTCTCGTAGACCAGTTCGTAGTCGCGTATCTGTGCGCCGCTGCGCAGCGGCAGCGGCTGCGCGAAGCTCATGCGCTGTGGCGTCACCGCCCCTAGCTGACCCATCTCATGCCCTCAGAAAAACAAATCCGGCGCCGCCTCGATCATTGCGGACGCCGGAAGCTGCTGGCCTGCGGACGCCCTTTTAGCGGCATTTTTAGAGCGCCCGCAATCCGGAACAAATCGGCGCTATGGGCCGGATTATAGAAGCGGCGGCTCAGCCCTGATCGAGGTGGAACTGCGAGACCGCCTCGGCCAGACGCCTCGACTGCTCGCGCAGGCTCTCGGCCGCCGCCGCCGACTGTTCCACCAGCGCCGCGTTCTGCTGCGTCATCTGGTCGAGCCGCGTCACCGCACCATTCACCTGGCCAATGCGCTGGCTCTGGTCGGAGGTGCCGGTGGCGATCTCGCCGACGATGTCGCTGACACGCTGCACCGAGGCCACGATTTCGTCCATGGTGGCGCCGGCGTCCTTCACCAGCTTGGCCCCCACGTCCACGCGCTCGACGCTGGCACCGATCAGCGCCTTGATCTCGCGCGCCGCCTCGGCCGAACGCTGGGCCAGTGAGCGCACCTCGCCGGCCACCACCGCAAAGCCGCGCCCCTGTTCGCCGGCGCGCGCCGCCTCCACCGCGGCATTCAGGGCCAGGATATTGGTCTGGAAGGCGATGCCGTCGATCACTCCGATGATGTCGCCGATGCGGCGCGAGCTGCTGTTGATCTCGTCCATGGTGCTGACCACCCGCGCCACCACCTCGCCGCCGCGCTGCGCCACCTGGGCGGCCGAACTGGCCAGCTGCTTGGCCGTCATGGCCGAGTCGGCGCTGTCGCGCACGCCGCCGGTAAGCTGCTCCATCGAGCTGGCGGTGCTCTGCAGATTCGAGGCCGCCTGCTCGGTGCGCTGGCTCAGATCCTGGTTGCCGGCCGCCACCTCGGTGCTGGCGGTCTCGATGTGCGAGGAGGACGCGCGCACCTCGCCCACCAGCTTGCGCAGCGATTCCTGCATGCTGTGCAGCGCGCCCAGCAGGTCGGCGGCCTCGTCGCGGCCCTCGACGCGGATCTGGCGGTTCAGGTCGCCCGCCGCGATCGCCTGCGCCACCGTGCGCGCATAGCTGATCGGGCTGGTGATGGAGGCCGAGTTCATCAGCGTCAGCGGCACCACCGCCAGCACCACCAGGGCCAGCACCGCCAGGAAGACGCTGGTGATGTTGCTCATGGTCTTGCCGAAGGCCTGCTGCGTGTTGCCGGACTCGGTCTCGATCAGCTGCGCGATCTTGTTGACGCGCTCTTCCACCTGGGTCATGAAACCCTTGGCACGGCCCAGCATGCGGTCGGCCACGCGGGCGGTATCGAAGCCGCCATCCTGGATCTGGATCAGCACCGGGCCCGAGGCCTTGGCGTAGTCGTCCATCAGCTGGATGGCCTCGCGCGCGATCGGGTTGCCGGCATCTTCCTCCCCCTCCAGCATCTGCTCCAGGCCCTTGCGGGTGGCGACGATGGCGGCCTGCCAGCGCTCGCGCGCCTTCAGCACCGTCACGCCGTCCTCGTAGTTGATCACCATCTCCTTTTCCCACAGGCGCACCTCGGCCAGCGAGGCGCGGATCTGCGCGAGCGCGGTGAGTTGCCTGATCGAGTGATCCATGAAGGCCGTGTTGAGGCTCTTCAGCTGCTGGCCACCGAACAGACCGGTCAGGCCGACCAGGGCAAACATGCCCAGCACCATCGCGATCGCACCCTGCATGCGCGTGCGTATCGTGAAGTGCCGCATCCACTTCATCAAGTCCATGGTAGCTCCCCGTTCCATGGTTCGAGCCTCATAGGCGCCGGGCTCAAGGCACGTTGATCCTATGTCCGAGCGCTGGCGATGGGTTGGTTTGCATTTATTAAACGATCGACTAATAATTCCTCATGGCCCGCCCATCCCAAGCTCAAGACCTGACCCTGCTGGCCAGCGGCCGGGCGCTCTATGCCCAGCTCGGCTGCGCCGGCCTGTCGGTGCGGCGCCTGGCCGAGCATGCCGGCGTGAACCCGGCCATGGTGCACTACCACTTCAAGAGCAAGGACGGCTTTCTGCGCGCCCTGCTGCAGCAGATGTACGAGGACATGTTCGCCGGCCTGAGCCTGGAGGCGGCACGCAGCGGCAACGCCCTGCAGCGGCTGGAAGCCAGCCTGCTGCGCCTGGCGCAGTTCGTGCGCGAGCACCGGCCCACCGTGGCGCGCGTCTGGGCCGACGCCCAGCAGGGCGAGCCGGTGGCGCTGGACTTCATGCGCGCAAATGCACCGCGCCATCTGGGCCTGCTGCTGGCCCTCATGCAGGAGGCCGAGGGCGCCGGCCTGCTGCGCCAGCAGCCGCCGATGCAGCGCTTTGTGTTCCTGATGGGCGCGGTGGTGGCGCCCCTGATGATTGCCTGCAGCGTGCAAGCCCTGGGCGTGCTGCCACCCGCCCTGTCCGCCCTGATGGAAGACCAGGCCCTCAGCGATACCGCGCTGCGCGAGCGCATCGGCTGGGCCCTGGACGCCTTGCGAAAGTAGCGCATGAGACGACAAACCAACCGCATCGCCGGCCTGCTGATCCTGTCGAGCCTGGCCGCCTGCGCCCCCCGGACCGAACCGAGCTGGTCGGGCTATGCCGAGGGAGAGACGCTCTACCTCGCCGCCCCGGTGGCCGGCCGCCTGGCGACGCTGCAGGTGCGCAGCGGCGACGCGGTGCAGGCCCAGCAGCCCCTCTTCACCCTGGACGACCAACTCGAGCGCGCCGCCGATGCAGAGGCCAAGGCGCGTGCCCAAAGCGCCCAGGCCCAGGCCGCCAACACCGACAAGGGGCGGCGCCGCGAGGAGCTGGCCATCACCGAGGCCCAGCTGCGCCAGGCGCGCAGCCAGGCCGAGCTGGCGCAGGGCGAGCTGGTACGGCAGCAGCAATTGCTGGCGCAAGGCTTTGTGCAGCGCGCGCGGGTCGACGATGCCGCCCTGCTGGCCCGGCAGGCGCAGGCGCGCGTGGCCGAGCTGGAGGCGGCGCTGCAGAGCGCCCGCCTGCCGGCGCGCGAGGACGAGCGCCAGGCGGCGCGCGCACTCGCCGCCGCCGCGCAAAGCGGCCGAGCCCAGACCGATTGGCGGCTGCAGGAAAAGCAGCAGCGCGCACCGCAGGCGGGCCGCATCACCGACACCTTTTTCCGCCCCGGCGAATGGGTCGCGGCCGGCCAGCCGGTGCTGGCCCTGCTGCCGGCCGGGCAGCGCAAGGCGCGCTTCTTCGTGCCCGAGGCGGCGCTGGGAGCCTTGCGCCTGCAGCAGGCGGTGCAGCTGCGCTGCGATGGCTGCGGCGCGCCGATCGCGGCACGCATCAGCTATATCGCCGCGCAGGCCGAGTACACGCCGCCGGTGATCTACTCGAACGCCCAGCGCGCCAAGCTGGTGTTCATGGTCGAGGCCCGGCCCGAGCGCATCGAGGATGCCGAGCGCCTGCACCCCGGCCAACCGCTGGACGTCGTGGCGTCAAAGACATGAGCGGCGAGCTGGCCATCGATGTGCGCGGCCTCGCCAAGCAGTTCGGCGGCCGCAAGGTGGTGGACGGCATCGACCTGCGGGTAGGGCGCGGGCGCATCGTCGGCTTCCTGGGGCCGAATGGCAGCGGCAAGACCACCAGCATGCGCATGCTGTGCGGCCTGCTCACGCCGGATGCCGGCGAGGGCAGCTGCCTGGGGCTGGATTTCCGCCGCGAGGCCGCGGCCTTGAAGCGTCAGGTTGGCTATATGACGCAGAAGTTCGGCCTCTACGACGACCTCTCGATCCGCCAGAACCTCGACTTCGTGGCGCGCCTGTTCGAGCTGCCGCAGCGCCGCGCCGTGGTGGACCAGGCGCTCGCCAGGCTGGGGCTGACATCGCGCCAGCACCAGCTGGCCGGCGCGCTCTCGGGCGGCTGGAAGCAGCGGCTCTCGCTGGCCGCCTGCCTGCTGCACGAGCCGCGCCTGCTGCTGCTGGACGAACCCACCGCCGGCGTCGACCCGAAGGCGCGGCGCGAGTTCTGGGACGAGATCCACGCCCTCGCCCAGCAGGGCATCACCGTGCTGGTGGCCACCCATTACATGGACGAGGCCGAGCGTTGCAACGAGCTGGTCTTCATCGCCTATGGCGAAGTGCTGGCCCATGGCACGCAGGCCGAGGTGCTGGCCGCCGCCGGCCTCGCGACGGGCCAGGGCAATCTGGAGGACGCCTTCATCCGCCTGATCGCCAAGGCGCGCGACAACTTCGCCGAGGCCGCGGCATGAGCATGTTCCGCTGGGCCCGCATGTGGGCCGTGTTCGTCAAGGAGTTCCAGCAGATGCTGCGCGACCGCCTGACCTTTGCGATGGCGGTGGGCGTGCCCATCATGCAGCTGGTGCTGTTCGGCTACGCGATCAATATGGACCCGAAGGGCCTGCCCACCGCGGTGGTGGCGCAGGACCAGGGCGTCATGGGCCGCAGCCTGCTGGCGGCGATGCAGAACAGCGGCTATTTCCGCATCGTCCACAGCGGCATGACGGAGGCCGAAGCCGACGCGCTGATGGCGCGCGGCGAGGTGCAGTTCATCGTCGTCATTCCGGGCGACTTCGGCGCGCGCCTGGTGCGCGGCGAGCACCCGGCCCTGCTGGTAGCGGCCGACGCCACCGACCCCTCGGCCTCGGGCAATGCCCTGGCCGCCCTGCAGCAGCTGGGCACGCAGGCACTGGTGCGCGAGCTGCGCGGCCCGCTGGCCGCTCTGCAGCCGCGTCCCCTGCCCTTCGAGATGCGCCTGCAGCGGCGCTACAACCCCGAAGGGCTCTCGCGCTACAACATCGTGCCCGGTCTGATCGGCACCATCCTCACCATGACCATGGTGATGCTGACCTCGCTGGCGATGACACGTGAGCGCGAGCGCGGCACCATGGAAAACCTGCTCGCCACGCCGGTGCGGCCGCTGGAGGTGATGCTGGGCAAGATCCTGCCCTATGTGCTGATCGGCTATCTGCAGCTGCTGCTGATCTTGCTCGCGGCCTGGCTGCTGTTCGAGGTGCCCATGGTGGGCAGCTTCGGCCTGCTGATGGCGATGATCGGCGTCTTCATGCTGGCCAATCTGGGCGTGGGCTTCACCTTCTCGACGCTGGCGCGCAACCAGCTGCAGGCCCTGCAGATGACGTTCTTCTTCTTCCTGCCCTCGATGCTGCTGTCGGGCTTCATGTTCCCCTTCCGCGGCATGCCGGGCTGGGCACAGAACCTGGGCGAGGTGCTGCCGCTGACGCATTTCCTGCGCATCGTGCGCGGCATCATGCTCAAGGGCAGCGGCGCGGCCGAGCTGCTGCCGGAGCTCTGGCCCATGCTGGCCTTTCTGCTCGTGGCCGCCCTGGTCGCGCTCAAGCGCTATCGGCTGACGCTGGACTAAGGCTGCCGGCAGAGGCAGTGCACCACCGCGGCGAAGGGCTTGCGGCCCTCGCTGAGTTCGGCCGCCCAGGCCAGCTCCGCCTGCGCCTCCTGCAGCACCGCCGGCAGCTGCGGCAGACCCAGCTGGGCGCGCAGGGTCGCGGCCAGCGCGGGGCTCAGCACCTCGCCGAACGAGCTCAGCAGACGCTCGAACCGGCCCATCTCGCGCTCCACATAACTCACGCGTGGCTCGCCCTCCAGCTTGGCGCGCTGCGCCGCCGCGTTGATGGCATCCTGCAGGCTGCCCAGCTTGTCGACAAGGCCACGCTCCAGCGCCTGTGCGCCGGTCCAGACGCGCCCCTGCGCGACCGCGTCGATCTCGGCCACCGGCTTCTTGCGCGCCGCCGCGGCCTTGCCGGTGAACTCGTCGTAGGTGTGCTGGATGGCGGTCTGCACCAGCGCGGCAAAGCGCGGATCGAGCGCGCGGCGCGGATCGTAGGCGCCGGCCAGCCAGGCGGTGGTGGTGCCGCCGGTGTGGATGGAGAGCTTGTCCAGCAGCTTCTCGCCGGTGGGCAGCATGCCGAACACGCCGATAGAGCCGGTGACGGTGCTGGCGTCGGCGATCACCTCGTCGGCCGACATGGAGATCCAGTAGCCGCCCGAGGCGGCCACATCGCCCATCGAGACCACCACCGGTTTGCCGGCCTGCTGGGTCAGCTCCAGCTCGCGGCGCACGATCTCGGAAGCTAAGGCGCTGCCGCCGGGCGAGTTGACGCGCAGCACCAGGGCCTTGATGTTCTCGTCCTCGCGCGCCTGGCGCACCAGCTTGGCGGTGGAGTCGCCGCCGACGCGGCCGGCACCGGCCTCGCCGTCGACGATCTCGCCTTCGGCCACCACCACGCCCACCGCCGGGCCGCGCTCGACCTTTGGCTTCAGATAGGCCTGGTAGTCGGCATAGGACACGGCGCGGAAGCTCCTGCCCTTGTCGTCCTTGGCGCCGCGCTCCATCAGCATGGCGCGGAACTCGTCGCGCGTCTTCAGCCCGTCCACCAGGTGCATCTCCAGGGCCATGCGCGCGGCGTCGCCCTTGGCCGCGGCCAGGCGCTGCGGCAGCTCGTCAATGCCCTTGGCGATGGCGCCCTTGTCGAGCTTGCGTGCCTGCTCGATGGCGGCGGTGAAACGGTTCCACAGATCGCCATAGAGATAAGCCTCGGACTCCAGCGAGGCCGGCGATGGCCCGTTGGCGAAATAGGGCTCGCCGAAGTTCTTGTACTTGCCGACGCGAATCACGTTCGCCGCAATGCCCAGCCGGTCCAGCGCGTCCTTGTAGTAATTGCGGTAGCGGCCAAAGCCCTCCAGCATCACCAGCCCCATGGGGTGGAGATAGATCTCGTCGGCCTGGGCGGCGAGGAAGTAATCGCGCTGATCGAATTGCTCGCCATAGGCCAGCACCGGCTTGCCGCTGGCCTTCTTGAAGCGCGCCAGCCCGGCCGCCAACTCGCGCAGACCGGCCTGGCCAGCGCCGCCGAATTCATGCAGATCCAGGGCCAGCACGCCGATGTTGTCGTCCTTGGCGGCGGCCTCCAGCGTGGCCAGCACATCGCGCAAGCGCGTCTGGCGCTGCGCCTGGCCCTTCAGCTGCGCCATCGCCTGCTCGCGTGCCGAGCCCGAGAACTGCTCCACGAGTTGGCCGCGCAGATTCAGCACCAGGGTGGTCTTGGACTGCAGGGGCTTGGGGCCGCGGGTCAGCAGCCCCACCACGATGGCGATCAACAGGGCCAGCAGCAGCAGATTGAGGAGCGCGCGGCGGCTGGCATCCAGCAGCCACCAGCACTTGCCCAGCAAGCGCCACAGCGGCGCGAACATCGTCTTCAGTCCCATGCAAGCTCCCTTGATCAGCTGCGGCGATTGTGCAGCAGGGTCAGAGACGTGCAGGTTTGGCGTCAGAACAGCGCCGAATTAGCTGGGAAGCGGGTGCCATGACAGCGCTTCGGGGGCGCTAATTGTGCGCAGGAATTCACGCAAGTCGTCGCCAAAACTCCAATAGCAACAATGGCTTACATGCCTCACACAAGTCCTGATTAAGCTACACACACCAGGCAACGACTGCACCCTGGTTCAGGGAGCTGTTTCATGGCAAGCGCCCCACCGTGCACACGGTACCCCGCAGTCACGCATGCCCTGAATCTGAATCGGAATTGAATCATGACACTGACCGCAATCGCTCTGGCAGCCAGCCTGGCATCCTCCGCACCGGCCCAATGCGACTGGAATCCGTCGATGCAGGCGAGCTATGAGGGCTCGCTCCCGGCGTTGGTGGACCGATTCCAAGACATGTCGCCAGAAGTGCGTGCACGACTCAAGCGGCGACTGGACAGCCATCGCTACGATGAGATCGTCAGCATAGGCCGCGATGAAATCGTCGGCGTGCAGCGCTACAGCAATGAGATTCGCGGCCTGCAGACCGGACCTCGTTCAATCTGCACCCTGGGCAGCCGCAACAGTTGGGAAGCGTCCGCCAAAGAGCTGGCGCTCAGCTATTGCGAAGGCAGCCAGTGCTTGGTGGTCACCATCAACGGACGCCACATGGGTCGGATCACCAGGGTGACCGGGCCGCGCGACCCCAATGCGCCGTTCGATCCGCAGCGTGAGGTCGACACCTATCCAACCGCCGCGGGCCCGGAAGTCCCCGTCTTTGCACCCGGCCGCCTGCTGGTGGGAGCAAGGGCCGGACTCAGCGACGCCGAGCTGGCCAGAATCCTGACGACACATGGCGCCAAGGCGCGCCGCATTGGCAAGTCGGACCTGCACATCGTCGACCTGCCAGGCAAAGGGTCCGAGCAATCGGTAGCGGCCTTGCTGGCCAAGCATCCGCAGCTCAAGTTTGCTGAACAGGACCGGCGTGTCACGCCGGCCTTCGCCGCGAACGATCCCTACCTCGGCAGCCAATGGCACCTGAGCAAGGTCGGCGCCTCAAGCGCCTGGGACATGGGCCAGGGCGCAGGCGTCACCATTGCGATCCTGGACAGCGGTGTGGATGGCGCCCACCCTGACCTGAGTTCGCGCATGGTGACTGGCTGGAACTTCTACGACAACAACAGCAACACCACCGACGTGACCGGTCACGGCACTGCCGTAGCCGGCGCCGCCGCCGCATCGCTCAACAATGGCACCGGCGTGGCCGGTCTCAGCGGGCAGGCCAAGATCATGCCCGTACGGATCAGCGATACGAATGGCTATGCCTACTGGAGCACGGTCGCCACCGCCTTGACTTGGGCTGCCGACAACGGTGCGCGCGTAGCCAATATCAGCTTTGGCGGCGTGTCGGGCAGCAGCACCGTGCAAAGCTCCGCGCAATACATGAAGAGCAAGGGTGGGCTGGTGGTGGCCGCGGCCGGCAACAATGGCATTGATGAGGGCATTGCGCCCACGACAACCATGATCACGGTGTCCGCGACCGACAGCACCGACACCAAGACCAGCTGGTCCAGCTTTGGTAGCTTCGTCACCATTGCCGCGCCTGGCCAAGATATCTGGACGACCACCAAGGGCGGGGGATATCAAGCCTGGTGGGGTACTTCGCTCGCGTCGCCCGTGGTGGCAGGCGTTGTCGGCCAAATGATGTCAAGCAACCTGGCGCTCACCAGCAGCCAGATTGAAAGCCTGCTGTACTCGTCGGCCACAGATCTCGGCGCAGCTGGCCGCGATAGCTACTACGGCTACGGTCGTGTGAATGCCGCGGCCGCCGTGCAGGCAGCCAAGGCAGCACCGCCGCCGGACACCACCGCGCCCGCGGTATCCATTGGCGCCCCCCTGGGTTCGAGCACCGTGAGCGGCTTGGTCCCGGTGGATGTCAGCGCCACCGACAACGTCGGCGTCGCCAGGGTCGAATTGCGTGTGAATGGTGCGACCGTGGCCACGGATACCGGCGCGCCTTTTGCTTTCAGCTGGGACTCCACCAAGGTCGCAAATGGCAACTACACCTTGACAGCCTATGCGGTTGATGGCGCCGGCAACGCCGCCAGCTCAGCCAATGTGGTGGTGAATGTGTCCAACACGGTGGCCAAGATCGTCGACACAACGGCACCGACGGTCGTCATCGCGAATCCGAGCAACGGCACGGCGGTTTCCGGCACCGTCTCTGTCAGCCTGTCAGCTTCCGACAACAGCGGCAGCGCGGGCATTACCCAGCAGCTCTACATCGATGGCAAGCTGGTCGCCAGCGGAAGCGGCGCCAGCCTGGTCTACAACTGGAACACACGCAAGGTAAGTTCGGGCAGCCATACCATCCAGGCCATCGCCAAGGATGCGGCCGGCAACTCCAGCACGTCCAGTGTGCAAGTCAATCGCTAACCGAACTCGGATCGACAAGAAACCGGCCTTCTGGCCGGTTTTTTTTGGCCCCCTCATTTCGGGGGCGGCTAGCAAAAGTCCGTACTCGTGGCGCAGTGGCTGTGCTGCACATTGCTCAAACGTAGGGCGATAAGCACGCTTGCCATTTGTTACTCGCTCCCAGTTCCCCGCTGATTGTTGCCGTGCACAATGCGCCGGTTTCCCAAAGGGCACAGCACCATGAGTAGTAGCGCCAAGTTTCCCGCTTTGTTGTTCTGCAGCAGCCTTGTGATACTGGGCAGCGCGTACGCGGCACCTTCCACCGACGTGGCGACGCCGGGCTATGCGCCCAACCGCTTGCTGATCGGCACGCGAGCCGGGCTCAGCGACAGCGAGGTCGCCAAGATTCTCACGGTACACGGCGCAAAAGCCCACCGCATCGGCAGCACCCAACTGCACATCGTTGATCTGCCTGGTAACGGCTCGGCCCAGGCTATCGCCACCTTGCTGGCCAAACATCCAGCGCTGAAATTCGTTGAGCGCGACCGCCAAGTACACCTCGCGCTCACACCCAACGACCCCTATCTCGGCAGCGAGTGGCACCTGAACAAGATCGGCGCAGGTACCGCCTGGGATGTAGGACAGGGCGCTGGCGTAACCATCGCCATCATCGACACCGGCGTCGATGGCACTCATCCCGAACTCGGCGCCAAGATGGTGGCGGGGTGGAACTTTTACGACAACAACAGCAACACGGCCGACGTACAAGGCCACGGCACAGCGGTAGCCGGTGCGGCGGCGGCCACTACCAACAACGGCACCGGCGTGGCCGGGGTCAGTGGGCTCGCAAAGATCATGCCCATACGCGTCACCGACGCCAATGGCTACACCTACTGGAGTACCGTGGCCAGCGCGCTGAATTGGGCCGCTGACAACGGCGCCCGCGTGGCCAACGTCAGCTTTGGCGGCGTTTCAGGCAGCAGCACCGTTCAGGCCGCTGCAGACTACATGCGCAGCAAGGGCGGCTTGGTCGTGGCGGCTGCCGGCAACAACGGCATAGACGAGCACATCACCCCCACCACGAGCCTCATCACCGTATCGGCTACAGACAGCAGCGACACCAAGACCAGTTGGTCCAGCTATGGCGACTTCGTCACCATAGCCGCGCCGGGCCAGGACATTTGGACCACCACCAAAGGCGGTGGCTACCAAGCATGGTGGGGCACTTCCCTGGCCACACCGGTGGTCTCAGGCGTGATTGGCGTGCTGATGTCCAGCAACCTGAGCCTCACCAACAGCCAGATTGAAAAGCTCCTGTATTCGTCAGCCACCGATTTGGGCGCTGCCGGTCGCGACAGCTACTATGGCTACGGTCGCGTCAACGCTGCGGCGGCGGTGCAGGCGGCCAAGGCCACGCTGCTGCAGGACACGACGGCGCCCACCGTATCTATCAGCGCACCGATAAGCGCCAGCACGGTCAGCGGCCTGGTAGCGGTGAATACCGAGGCGAGCGACAACATAGGCGTCAGCCGCGTTGAGCTTCGCGTAGACAGCAGCACCGTTGGCAGCGATACCAGCGCACCCTTCGGTTTCAGCTGGGACTCGAGCAAGGTCAGCAACGGCAGTCACACCCTGGTCGCCGTGGCCTACGATGCGGCCGGCAACAGCCAAGGCTCGGCGCCCGTAACGATCAACGTGGCCAACCCCGTGCTTGTCGACACGAGCCCCCCCGTCGTCAGCATCACCAATCCCAAGTCCGGTAGCACCCTATCCGGCACGGTTAGCGTGACCGTCGCGGCGACAGACGACAGTGGCAGCGCCGGCATCCGCCAACGACTTTATGTGGACGGACTGCTCGTTGCCAGCGGCAGTGGCAGTGGCGGCAGCCTCAGCTACAACTGGAACACGCGCAAGATCGCACGCGGCCTGCACACGCTTCAAGCGGTGGCACAGGACTCCGCCGGAAACTCTGCCACGACCTCGGTTCAGGTCAGTCGCTGAGGCCTGCGCAGCACTCACGCGGCCAGCGTCTGATCCGTCGGGTTTTTTTACATTCAGCCCCCGAGCCAGCCAGCAAAGAAATAGAAAAGTCTTGTAATACAAATGGTTAGCGCTGCTGGCCTGACTTTTGCTAAATCAATGTACACACGTAGTGGCTGTGTCAAACCCAAGGGGCTCACATGAAAAAGTATCTCCGCACCGCGATCGCCGCCCTGACCGTCGCACTGGCGCCAGCGGCTCAGGCAGACTTCGTTCTGGATTTCCAGAATGTGCACTTCACGTTCTCCCAAGTGGACGCTGACAGCTTCAAGCTTCGCATCCAGAACTTTCTGAGCGGCCCGGATCTGCCTGGTGGCGGAGATTGGGCTTCGGCCACTCACTTGTATGGCCTGGGATTTAAGAATATTGGCGATGTGACCGGCCTGACTGCAGTGGCCGTGTCCGAAGACCCGAACGTCGCCGGGAATTCATGGTTCTTTACGAAGGACGAACTCGCCGCCCAAGGCTGCGGTCCTGACACGACTTCGGACTTCAAGTTGTGCGTCTTTTCGTCCCCGGTCATGGCCATGACCGATGACATGACGCTGCAGTTTGACTTCACGGGCGCCACGGTCAGCCTCGACCCGCTCAACCCCGTGCACTTGAAGGCCGAGTTCATGAAGGACTATGGCGGCACGAAAGGCTTTGACAAGGTCGGTTCGCTGATGTCGCAGGACATGATCTATAGCAGCTCGACCAGCAGCTCGACCAGTAGCTCGACCAGCACGGGCGGCGGCCAGAGCAGTGGTGGCCAGGTACCCGAACCCGATTCGAGCGCATTGGCCGTGTTGGCACTCGGTCTGATGGCTCTTGGTTTTAAGACACGCAATTCAGCCTCGCGCAAGTAAGCGTCAGCGCTGACATACGTTTCCAAAACCCCGCTTTGCGGGGTTTTTCTTTTGGCTCTTTCTGAAATGATTGCCACTGAGCCCCGACGTGCACGTCGTGACGATGGCATGAGGCGCTAAGCTGATCCAGTGCCGGGCGATCACGTCGGCGGAGCGCTCAGTCAGTTCAAAATACAAGCGCTGGGTATAGTGCTCGCGGGTGGGGTGGCGCCGTTCCATGTAAGGCCCATGTTTCTCATGGCGAGGTACCTGTGCATAGCCACCTGCACCCCAACCTCACCCCCTAAGACTCGCCATGCCAGCAAGCACCAGCGCCATGCCATCAACGCTAGCAATCCGCCTGCAAAACATTGCGGCGGCCTGGCTTGTAATCAGCGCAGCCTGCGGACTGTTCGTCAGCATGCCTTACAACCAGCAGGCGATGCACGGCGCACATGTCATCAGGGGCCGATGGCTGTTCACAGGTCAGGAATTCCTCCTGACGGCCGCCGTGGCTTACGCTTTTCTAGTGGCCGCCTGGTACCTGCTGGAGACACAGCCAGGACCTTCCAAATCGCTGCGCTGCTGCCAGGTGTTGGGCCGCCTGTTGCGCCAGCCGACATATGCCATTCGCCACCCGTTCAAAAGTGATGAGCGCGTGGCGATATTGACAACACTGCTAAAGACCTTCTTCGCACCGCTGATGACGTTGTCGCTGATGCAATTCAGCATGGCAGCTCTGGTGCACGGCGAGGCTATGCTGCTCGACGTCGAACAACCCATCGACTGGTTTCGGCTGTTTGACCAACACGGTCACTGGACCCTGTTGAAGCTGCTTTACTTCTTCGATGTGCTGGTGTTCACAATCGGCTACCTTGTCGAAATTCCGCGCCTGGGCAATTGCATCAAGTCAGTGGACAGCAACTGGCTCGGATGGGCGGCAGCCATGGTGTGCTACCCACCCTTCAACTTCCTTACCAACTGGCTGCTGGGGGGCCAAGTGAGCGACTTCCCGCAATTCGACAACCGCATTCTGCATGTCCTGCTGAATACGTCGCTGTTGCTGTGCGTACTGGGCTACACCCTGAGTTCCTTAGCGCTTGGCTTCAAGGCGAGCAATCTGACGCACCGCGGCATCGTCTCGCGCGGCGTATATAGCGTTGTGAGACACCCCGCCTACACCTGCAAGAACATGGCATGGCTGATTGGGTCACTGCCCGCCATCATGGTGTCATTCCAGCAATCGATCGTCAGCGGTATGTTGGCCGTGGCCGCTGTGGTTGGCTGGGGAGGCATCTACGTGCTACGAGCGATCACCGAGGAAGATCATTTGCGCCGCGTTGACGATGAATACGCGCGCTATGCGCAACAAGTGCGATACCGCTTCATTCCTGGCATCGTTTGACGCTCCCCCAGATTCGGGGGGCGCGCGCTCGCGGGGTTGCCGGCGCCGCACCGAACGGGACAATCGCCTCAGCTCTTCTCGTCCGCTCATGCGCTCCGTCTTCCTGCTACGCCGTTGCACACAATCGATCCACCGTTCACGTGCGGCGCTCTTGCAGAGCGACTGGGAACTGGCCGGCAGCAGCGAGCGCCTGAGCGAATGCGCGGACTGGCTGGGCCGCCTGCGCCCGGACGTGCTGGCCTGCGATCTGCGCCTGTTCGACGGCCATGTCAGCCGTCTGCTGCGCGGTTTGCGCCACGAGGCCTGGGCACCCAAGGTATTGCTGTTCAGCAGTAGCGCCGACGAGGTGCTGCTCTACGACACGCTGGCCAGCGGCGCGCATGGCTACTGGATGGAGCGACAGACCAGCATCAGCCTGCCCATGGCGCTGGACGCGCTCTATGAAGGCCGCGCCCTGATGTCACCCATGATCGCCCGGCAGGCGCTGGCAGCACTGGCACTGCCGCGCCTGAGCCTGGAACAGGCGCATCAATTGCGCCTGCGCAGCCTGGAGCCCGGGCTGGAACCCGCCTTCGTACAGCCGCTGTTGAGCCTTCTTTCACTGGGCCTGCTGCCGCGCGAAATCGCCCAGCTCTGGGAGCTGGCACTGGAGCAGGTGGAGCAGGCGTTGGCGCAGATCTACCGCCGCCTGCACCGCGTGCGCATCTTTCACGAACCCGATCTGCCGGTGGCTTGAGGCCACCCGGATTCAGGCCTGGGGAGGCAGGGTGTCGACGAAGCTCGGCCGCTGGCTCAGCTTGTCGTAGAGCTTGGCCAGATTGGCATGCTCGGCGCGCCAATCGATGGCGGGGAAACGGAAGTCGAGATAGCCCAGCGCACAGCCGACCGAGATATCGGCCAGCGAGAAATGATTGCCCGAACACCAGGCCCTGTCGGCCTGACCATGTCCCAGGCCGGCACTCATGGCCTTGAGCGCCGCCATCACCTTGTCCATCTGGCGCTGCACCCAGGCCTGGCTGCGCTGCTCGGCGCTGCGCCCGCCCCAGGTCTGCTCCAGGCGCGCCAGGATGGCGGCGTCCAGCAGGCCATCGGCCAGCGCTTCCCAGGTACGCACCTCGGTGCGCTCGCGGCCGCGCTCGGGGATCAGTTTGCCCACCGGCGACAGGGTGTCCACGTATTCGACGATGACGCGCGAATCAAACACCGCGCCGGTGATCGAGTCCTGCCCCTCCATCACTAGGCAAGGCACCTTGCCCAGCGGGTTGACCTTCATGATGGCGTCGCTCGCCCACACATCCTCCAGCACGAGTTGATAGTCGAGCTTCTTCTCCGCCATCACGATGCGGACCTTGCGGACGTAGGGGCTGGTGAGTGATCCGATGAGCTTCATGACTGCGAGGTGTGCGTTGCGGCGCGATTCTAGCGAACGGTCCGTTGCACGATAGGCTGTACACCGGGGCTGAACTAGTGCAGGCAAACTCGCCTTGTCAGCCTCCCCACGCTTGGGCCACACTCTTGCCCGCACCCATCAGAGGTGCCGACAAATCGTCGTCCAAGCGATATTCAACGAGGGAGGCTCGATGAACAACAACAACGACCGCAACGCGGCCGATTCGACCCTGGGCAATCTGTCCGGCTGGCCACATTCGCAGTACCGCAAACGCAAGCTCGACGTGGCCTTCACCGGCTCGGGCAGCGAGTACTTCCGCATCTGGATCGTCAACCTGCTGCTCAGCCTGGTGACCCTGGGGCTCTATCTACCCTTCGCCAAGGCGCGGCGGCTGAGCTATTTCTACAGCAACACGCTGATCGATGGCCAGGCCCTGGGCTTCCATGGCGACCCCTGGAAGATGTTGCGCGGCTTCTTGCTGCTGGCGGTGCTGACGCTGGCCTATGGCTTCGCCGCGCGTTTCTCGCCGCTGAGCGCCATGGCCGCCTTTGCGCTGCTGTGCGGATTGTGGCCGGCGCTCTGGCGCGCCGGCCTTCAGTTTCGCCTCGCCAACACCAGCTGGCGTGGCCTGCGACTGGGCTTCACCGGCAGCAGCGCCGGCGCCTATGCGGCCCTGCTGCCGCTTTATGTGCCGGCCCTGCTGATGGTGGCCGGGCAATTCCTGTTTGCGCCGGAGCGCCCCGATCCCCGCGCGCCCTTGCCACCCCTGTTGGGGCTCAGCATGGCGGCCGGCCTCCTGCTGATGCTGCTCATGCTGCCCTGGGGCATGGCACGCATCAAGCGCTACCAGCATGGCGGCTATATCTATGCCGACCAGCAGACCGAACTCACGGTGCCAACGCGACGTTTCTATGGCCTCGGCCTCAAGGCGCTGTTGCTGACCCTGCTGCCGCTGGCGCTGCTGGGTGCGCTGGCCACCATCGCCGTGGCCGTCTACAAGCCCCTGCTGTTCTGGATGATGCTGGCGTTGCCGCTCGCCTATCTGCTGTACTTTGCGCTCATAACCCCCTATGTGAGCGCGCGCCTGCAGAACCTGGTCTGGAACGGCACCGCCTCGGAGTTGCTGCAATTGCAAAGCGATCTGCCGGCGCGCCCGCTGGCCTGGCTGACGCTGAAGAACTGGCTGCTCACCGCCCTCACCCTGGGCCTGTACCGCCCCTTCGCGGCCGTGCACACCGCGCGCATGCGTTTGCAGGCCATGAGCCTGATGGTGGAGGGTGATCTCGACGGCTGGGTGGCACGCCAGAGCATTGCGCAGGACGATGCCGCCGGCGACGCCGCGGGCGACTTCTTCGGCATCGACATGGGCTTGTGAGCATGGCGCCACGCCTGCAGCTCGAGTACTTCGATGGCCGCAGCGCGCGCCCGCAGCGGGCCGAGATCCAGCTGCAGGATGGCCAGTTGCAACTGGCCTGCGGCCTGCAACACCACCAATACCCGCTAGGCAGCGTGCGCTGGCCCGAGCGCCAGCGCCATGGCCAGCGCCAGGCCCTGCTGCCCGATGGCGGCGTGCTCAGCTGTGCCGATGCCGCACGCTGGGACGACTGGGCGCGCGCCTCCGGCCTGCGCGACAGCCTGACGGTGCGCTGGATGCAGAACTGGCGCCTGGTCGGCACCGCCCTGGCCCTGCTGCTGGCCGTGCTGCTGCTGGCCTGGCGCTGGGGCCTGCCGCTGGCCACCGAAGAGGCCCTGCGCTGGCTGCCGCCGGCGCTCGAGCAGCAGATCGGCGGCCAGGCCCTGGCGCAGCTGGAGTCGCATTGGTTGCGCCCCAGCGAATTGCCGCCCGCCGAGCAGGACGCGCTGCGCCAGCGCTTTGCCGCCCTGGTGGCGCAAGCCCATCCGCCGGGCCAGGCGCCGGCCTACCAATTGCACTTCCGCGCCGCATCCACCGCACTGGGACCGAATGCCTTTGCCTTGCCGGGCGGCGCCATCGTGCTCACCGACGCCCTGGTGCAGCTGATGCGCGACCGTCCGGAAGCCGTGCTGGGCGTGCTGGCGCATGAGCTGGGCCATGTGCGGCAGCGCCACGGCCTGCGTCTGGCGGTGCAGGCCAGCCTGGTAAGCGCCGCGGCCGGCCTGGTGGTGGGTGATTTCTCCGCTCTGCTGGCGGGCGTGCCCGCGTTGCTGACCCAGCAGGCCTATTCACGCGACTTCGAGCGCGAAGCCGATGCCGAGGCGCGCCGCTGCCTGCTTGCGGCCGGCATCTCGCCGCACGTGATGCTGGATTTCTTCGAGCGCCTTGCGCAACAGCGCCAACATGCCGCCAGCCTGCCGATCGCCTTCTCCAGCCATCCGGCGGATACCGAACGCAAGCGCTTCTTCAGCGAGCCTCCATGACGTATCAAGGGCCCGCCAAGCGGGCCCTTGATACGTCATGGGGCAGCAGCGCCGGCCCTCAGCGGCGGCGGCGCCGTACGGTCAAGCCCAGCACGCCCAGGCCGCCGAGCATCAGCGCCATGCTGGCCGGTTCCGGCACCACCGCGGCCACCTGGATCAGCTGGCCGCGCACCGCCCCGGCGGGATTCAGGCTGGTGTGGACATTGGCATAGGCCAGCCCGCCCTGCAGCATGTCCAGGAAGGACATGGCCGGATGGCCGGCATTGGTGCCCGACGCCGAGGTGGCCGGAATGCTGGGCGCGGCAATGCCGCTGCCGCCCACCAGCAGGGTGCTGCCGGCGTTCAGGGAACTGAAGGGAGCCGTGTCCAGGAACACGCGCACCGGGCCGGACTCCGTGACGCTGGCCGCGCCATGGATATGGAAGCCCGTCGCCGCCGTGCCGCCAGGGCCACCACTGAGCCCGAACACCGCCATCGAGAAGTCGTAGGTATCGTCCAGCAGCGACGCCGTGCCATGGTCGTCGTAGAACAGCGTGGCGATCCCGGTGGCGGTGGCCGTGGACACCGTGCCCACCTCGTTGGCGCTGTTGAGGCTGGCATTGAACTGGTAGACCGTGGCCTGTGCCGCCAGTGGCAGGGCGCCAAGGGCACTGAACAAGGCGAGAGCGGCGATTCGGATACGCATGCGAGGCTCCTGGGGAAACAGCGCGGCGCCGGCGGCTGCCGGTGGACCTGAACCACGGGTTATACCTAGACGCGCCACGATCACCAGCCCTAGTTCAAGGGAAGGCCAGGGGCTTATCCCAGGCTCCAGTCGACCGAGGCCGGCCGCCCCGGCAGGCTGAGCCGGGCCTCGGCCGGCGCCATCCGGCTCAGCACCTGCCCGCGGCGCACCACCAGCAGGCGCTGGGCGCGCAGGCGTATCGCCTCCACCGGGTCACGCGCCTGCAGCAGCACGAAATCGGCATGGCAGCCCGGTGCCAGGCCATAGCCGTCCAGGCCCAGCACGCGCGCGTTGTTCGTCGTCACCGCATCGAAGCAGGCGCGCATGCCCGCCTGCGAGGTCAGCTGGGCCACGTGCAGGCCCATGCTGGCCACCTCCAGCATGTCGGCACTGCCCAGGCTGTACCAGGGGTCGAGCACGCAATCATGGCCAAAGCCGACATTGATGCCGGCCGCCATCAGCTCCGGCACGCGCGTCATGCCGCGGCGCTTCGGGTAGCTGTCGTGGCGGCCCTGCAGCGTGATGTTGATGAGCGGATTCGCCACCGCGTGCAGCTGCGCCTCGGCCATCAGCGGGATCAGCTTGGAGACGTAGTAGTTGTCCATCGAGTGCATGGAGGTGAGATGCGAGCCCGTCACCCGCCCCTGCAGGCCCAGGCGCTGGGTCTCGCTGGCCAGGGTCTCGACATGGCGCGAGAGCGGGTCGTCGCTCTCGTCGCAATGCATGTCCACGCGCAGGCCGCGCTCGGCCGCGAGCTCGCACAGCAGCCTTACGCTGGCAGCGCCATCGCTCATGGTGCGCTCGAAATGCGGGATGCCGCCCACCACGTCCACGCCCATGTCGAGCGCGCGCCGCAGATTCGCCAGTGCAGCGGGGGCACGCAGCACGCCGTCCTGCGGGAAGGCCACTAGCTGCAGGTCCAGATAGGGCTGCACGCGCTCGCGCACATGCAAGAGCGCCTCCACCGCCAGCAGGCGCTCGTCGCACACGTCGACATGGCTGCGTATCGCCAGCAGCCCCTTCGCCACCGCCCAGTCACAGTAGCGCAGCGCCCGCTCCACCAGCGCCTCCTGGGTCAGGCGGGGCTTCAGCTCGCCCCACAAGGCGATGCCCTCCAGCAGGGTGCCGCTCTGGTTCACGCGCGGCAGGCCGTAGCTGAGCGTGGCATCCATATGGAAGTGCGCATCCACAAAGGGCGGGCTGAGCAGCCAGCCGCCACCGTCCAGCAGCTCCACGCCCTCGGGCACGGGCAATTGCGGGCCGATGGCGGCGATGCGGCCGGCTTGCACCAGCAGGTCCTGGCCGACGCGGCCGTCGGGAAGGCAGATATTGCGTATCAGCATGAGGGCCAGCCTAGCACCAGATTCATGTAGACAAATTATTCTAGACAAGTCGTTCTAGAACAATTATTCTGCGTTCCATGCAAGACCTGACCCCACCGCGCAAACCCACCGCCGCCGAGCTGGACCTGCTGCGCACGCTCTGGCGCATCGGCCCGGCCACGGCCAAGCAGGCGCACGAGGCCTTGCAGAGCGAGCGCCCCGACGCGACCTATGCCACCGTGCTGCGCCAGCTGCAGATCATGCATGGCAAGGGCCTGCTGACGCGCGACGAGAGCCAGCGCTCGCATGTCTATGCCAGCGCCCAGGCGCAGGACCAGCTGCAGACCCATCTGCTCAAGGACCTCATTGCCAAGGCCTTCTCGGGCTCGGGCAAGGCCCTGGTGATGGCGGCGCTGAAGGGTCATGTGAGCAAGAAGGAGCGCGACGAGATCCAGCAGTTCCTGCATGGCGACGAGGCCCCGAAGCGATGAGCGCGCTGCTGGACACGCTGGCCGCCCTGTGGATACCGGCCCTGGGCCTGACCCTGCTGCACTTCGTCTGGCAGGGCCTGCTGCTGGGCCTGGCCGTCGCCCTGCTGCTGGCCCTGCTGCGCCAGGCCAGCCCGCGCCATCGCTATGCCCTGTGCGGTGTGGCGCTGCTGCTGTGCCTGCTGCTGCCGCTGGCGCAGCTCGGCTGGCTGCTGCAGCGGGCGGCCGAGCCGGGCGCCCTGCGGGCCGCGGCCGAACTCGAACTCGAAGCTCCCGACTGGTGGCAGACCCTGCAGGCCCGCCTGCCCGAGCTGGTGCTGGCCTGGAGCCTGGGCGTGGCCCTGATGGCCTCGCGCCTGGGTCTGGGCCTGGCCTGGGTGGCGCGGCTGCGCCGGCAGGCCCGTCAGGTCGACCTCGCCTGGCAGGCGCGCCTGGACGAGCTGGCCGCGCGCCTGGGCCTGCGCCGGCCGGTGGCCCTGCGCGTGCTGGCCCAGTTGGAGAGCCCGCTCACCGTGGGCTGGTGGCGCCCCATGGTGCTGGTGCCCGCCAGCCTCATCAGCGGCATGCCCGCGCCCCTGCTCGAGGCGCTCTTGGCCCATGAGCTGGCCCATGTGCGCCGGCTCGACTACCTCGTCAATCTGCTGCAGGGCGGGGTGGAGTCCCTGCTGTTCTTCCACCCGGTGGTGTGGTGGCTGTCGAACCGCATGCGCGCCGAACGCGAGCAGGTGGCCGACGAGATCGCTGCCCAGGCCCTGGGCGAACCACGCCGTCTGGCCCTGGCCCTGCATGCACTCAGCCAGCTGCAGGCCGAGGCCCTCCGTCATCCCCAACTCTCCCTGTCCGCCCGAGGAGGCGATTTGCTCAAACGCATACACCGACTGGCCGCTCCCGGCCACCAGACCCCCAGCTGGAAGCTGGCCCTGCCCGCCCTGGCCCTGGCCTTCACCAGCCTGCTGGTGCAGGCCAATGGCAGCAAGCCTGCGGCGGACAACGCCGGCAGGCGCTCGGCCGGCAGCGTCACCGTCCAGCCCGCCGAGTACGCCTTCCAGCTGCCGGTGAACGCCAAGCATGCCCTGGTGCTGGAAGACGGCACCGGCAAGGTGCTGATGGAAAAGAACGCCGACGCGGTGGTGCCGATCGCCTCGCTCACCAAGCTGATGACGGCCATGGTGGTGCTGGATGCCAAGCCCGACATGAACGAGAAGATCCGCATCGCGCAGGAGGATGTGGACACGCTCAAGCACAGCGCCTCGCGGGTGCGGGTGGGCGCCGAGATGACGCGCCTGGCCGCCCTCAAGCTGGCCCTGATGTCCTCGGAGAACCGCGCCGCCGCCGCGCTGGCGCGCACCTACCCGGGCGGGCTGGCCGGTTTCACGCAAGCCGTGCAGGCCAAGATCCGCAGCCTCGGCCTGAGCCATACGGCGATCGCCGAACCCACCGGCCTCTCGCCCGCCAACACCTCGACGGCGATGGAAGTGGCCAAGATCGCCAATGCCGCGGCGCGCTACCCCGAGATCAGCCAGATCACCAGCGACAAGAAGGACGTGGTGCCGGTCAACGGCCGCCCGCGCGAGGTGCACAACACCAACCGCCTGGTGGGCGCCAAGGGCTGGGACATCCAGCTCTCCAAGACCGGCTACACCGAGGAAGCCGGCCGCTGCCTGACCATGCGTATGACCAGCGCCGGCAAGCCCGTCACCGTGGTGCTGCTGGACGCCGACGGCTCCGCCCAACGCCTGCGTGACGCGGCCAAGATCCGCCAGTCGCTCGCCAAGCTGCACTCCTGACTCCCGATCCAAGCAGCCACGCCGGCCGCGACAGCGGCCAGGCGTGGCCGCTGCATTGCCCGCCCATGCTCAAGCGACTCGTCATCCCCGCCCTGCCGGCCCTGGCGCTCAGCGCCTGCTGCCTGACGGCGCAGGGCGCCGAATACCCCAGCTACCAGCTGGAGCGCACCGAGGTGCGCCCGCTGCGCGCCACCGCCCTGCAGCGCGATTACCAGCTCTTCGTGAGCCTGCCGGCCGGCTACGAGAGCGAATCTCAGCGCCTTTATCCGGTGCTCTTCACCGCCGACGCCGACTATGGCTTCCCACTGCTGCGCAGCATCGCCAAGCGCGTCGGCGACCATGGCAGGGGCTTGCAGGACTTCATCCTGGTGGGCCTTTCCTACGCCCAGGGCGACAGCCCCACGCTCAGCCGCAACCGCGACTACACCCCCGTACCCAGGCCCGGCAGCGCCGCGGCCTATGGCGGGGCCGAACCCTACCGCCGCTACCTGGCCGAGCAGGTGCTGCCCTATGTGGCCCGGAACTTTCGCGCCGACATGGGCCAGGCCAGCTTTCTCGGCCATTCCTACGGTGCCTTGCTGGGCTGCCACATCCTGCTGACGAGCCCCGGCCTGTTTCAGCGCTACATCCTCAGCAGCCCATCGCTCTGGTACGAGGACCACCTGATGTTCAAGCGTGCGCGCGCGCGGCTGGCGGCCCAGGGCGAACTGCCGGCCGAGG
The DNA here is from genome assembly GCF_058788955.1 of Roseateles sp. FW301-B2. Classification (NCBI taxonomy): domain Bacteria; kingdom Pseudomonadati; phylum Pseudomonadota; class Betaproteobacteria; order Burkholderiales; family Sphaerotilaceae; genus Roseateles; species Roseateles sp. FW301-B2. The sequence continues at coordinate 11,577 of NZ_JBYTBE010000009.1, read as the reverse complement.
TGCTGCTGCTGGCCGGCGCGCTGGAGCGGCCGCAAGGTTCGCGCACGGAGGGCGACGACATTGCGGGCGACATCCGGCGTTTCGAAACGCTGCTGAAAGCGGCACGGCCGCCAGGCCTGCAAGTCCAGTCGCAAGTGATCGCGGACGAAGACCACCTCAGCGTGGCGCCCAGCGCCTACACGCGCGGCCTGCGCTGGGCCTTGGCGCCGGGCCGCCAGCGCTGAGCGGCGCCGCGCCAGCTGCTATGGTGCGGGCAGAGGAGAACCCGCCATGAAACGCGTCAGCCTGCGCCACGTGCGCGAATCCGATCTGGCCCTGCTGATCCAGCAAGCCGCCCACACCGAGTGGCGCGGCGAGTTCGAGTCCGCCCGCATGAACGGCGAGCAGTCGATCCGCAAGCGCTTTGCCGAGGACGGCTTTTCCAGCGACGCCGCCGAGCGCCTGCTGGTGTGCGACGAAGGCGGCGTGGTGATCGGCAGCGTCTCGCATTTCAACGCACATCGCTATTCGACCGCACGCGAGATCGGCTGGGCCATCCACGACCCGGCGCTGCGCGGCCAGGGCTATGGCACGGCCGCCGCGCGCGCCCTGGTCGACTACCTGTTCCTGAACTTCGAGAACCTGCACCGCCTCTGCTGCAACACCGCGCCCGGCAACCTGGGCTCGCGCCGCATCGCCGAGAAGGCCGGGCTGCGCTACGAGGGCCTGCTGCGCGGCGTGATCTTCATCCGCGGCGCCTACCAGGACGGCGCGGTGTACGGCATGCTGCGGCCCGATTGGGAGCAGCTGCGCGCTACTGAAAGCCGTAGCGGCGCTTGAGCTCGTCGACCAGGGCCTTGTTGTTCTTCATGAAGTCGCGGAACCGCGCGATCACCTCGGGGTGCTTGAACGAGGCCAGGTAGTGGAAGTCGCTGGCATGCGGCAGGTCGGGGTCGTAGACCGCCGGCGCGCGCGCATCGCGCGCCACGTCGCGCCAGTAATGTTCGGCCACGCGCGTGTTCATGTAGGCAGCATCGACATGGCCGCGCGCCAGCTTTTCATACAGCTTGTCGTAGCGGGCCGATTCCTCCAGCCGCATCGCGCCCGAGTTCACCAGCTGCTGATAGGGATAGGGCGTGAAGCCCAAGGGGATGCCCAGGGTCCTGATGCGCGCCAGCGGCTTGCCCTTGTCGCTCTGGCGCACCAGCACCCCGTCGGTGAACTCCAGCACCGGCGCGTAGCTGATGTGGCGCCCCTGCTTCAGCACCGTCACCCAGTTCGGGTTGTCTGGGAAGGACAGGTCCAGCTCGCCGCGCACAAACATGGCATCGCGGCGCTTCAAGGGCAGCACCTGATAGACGAACTCGTAGCCCTGGGACTTGGCGAAGGCATCCAGCACATCGCGGCCCAGGCCGCGGTACTCGCCCTGCTTGTACTCGGAATAGGGCAGGTAGTTCTCATAGTCCTGCACCCCCACGGTGTAGCTGGGCGCCTGCGCGGCGGCGTTCGCGGCCCAGCCGCAGCACAGGCTTAGGGCAAGCATTCCGAGGCGGGACATGGCGGCTCTCCTGGCAGCATGGCATCCAACGACGCCACCAGTGTTCCACGCGCCCCCGCCGACTTCAAGCCATGTGGCCGGGCAGCAATCTCACATGGGTATAGGCCGGGCTCTCGGCCACCGGCGCAAAGCCGCAGCGCGCCCAGAATGCGGCCGAGCCGGCGCTCTGCGTGTTGACATGCAGGCGCTCGAACTGGCCCTGCGCGGCCGCCAGCACGGCCGCGAACAACCGCCGTGCGCAGCCCAGCCCGCGGTAATCGGGATGCACATAGAAGCGCCGCATGCGCGCCGCGCCGCGCCGGCCCGGTGCCGGCTCCAGGTTCAGGCCGCCCACCGCCACCCACTGGCCCTGGGCGTTCTGCAAGCCCCACAGCGATTCGCCGGGGCGATCGAAGCGGTTCGCGCCGCTGCGCCAGTCGTCCAGCAGCCGGCCCAGCATCTGCTGGCCCTCGGCCTTGCTGGCGGCCAGCAGCGGCGCCCAGGCCAACCTGTCCATCTCATGCACGCGCATCAGGCGCAGCGAGCCATCCAAAGCCATGATCCGTTCGAACTTCTCTGGTGCGAAAAGCTGCGAATTAAGCAGTTGTGCCGCGGCACTGTCATTGGGGTAAGGCCCGACTTTGTGCGCTAGCCCTAAAATCCCCGGGTTTTTCCCGATCGATCCACCAGCCGCGGCCTGCCGCCGTCCCCTGCCATGAACCTTTCCGCACTCTCCGCCCTCTCGCCCCTGGACGGCCGCTACGCCTCGCGCGTGGCCGCCCTGCGTCCGCTGCTGTCGGAGTTTGGCCTGATGCACCGCCGCGTGCAGGTCGAGGTGGAATGGTTCATCGCCCTGTCGGACGCCGGCTTCGACGAATTCAAGCCGCTCTCTGAGGCCGCGCGCGGTCTGCTGCGCGGCCTGGTGGCGCGCTTCTCCGAGGCCGATGCCCAGGCCATCAAGGACATCGAGAAGACCACCAACCACGATGTCAAGGCGGTGGAGTACTGGATCAAGTCGCGCTTCGACGCGAATGCGGAGCTGAAGGCGGCCGGCGAGTTCGTGCACTTCGCCTGCACCAGCGAGGACATCAACAACACCAGCCACGGCCTGATGCTGAAGGCCGCGCGCGCCGAGGTGCTGCTGCCCACGGTGGACCGCATCATCGACAAGCTCGCCGCCATGGCCCATGCCCTGGCCGCCACGCCGATGCTGAGCCGCACCCATGGCCAGACCGCCAGCCCCACCACGGTGGGCAAGGAGATCGCCAATGTGGTGGCGCGCCTGCGCGGTGCCCGTGCGCGCATCGCCGACGTCAAGCTGCTGGCCAAGATGAACGGCGCGGTGGGCAACTACAACGCCCACCTGAGCGCCTGGCCCGAGCATGACTGGGAGGCCTTCAGCCAGCGCGTCATCGAGGGCCCGCTGGGGCTGACGTTCAACCCCTACACCATCCAGATCGAGCCGCACGACTACATGGCCGAGCTGTTCGACGCGGTGACGCGCACCAACACCATCCTGATCGACTGGTCGCGCGATGTCTGGGGCTATGTGTCGCTGGGCTATTTCAAGCAGCGCACCAAGGCCGGCGAGATCGGCAGCTCGACCATGCCGCACAAGGTGAATCCGATCGACTTCGAGAACGCCGAGGGCAATTTCGGCCTCGCCAACGCGGTGCTGACGCACCTGAGCCAGAAGCTGCCGATCAGCCGCTGGCAGCGCGACCTGACCGACTCCACGGTGCTGCGCAATATGGGCGTGGCGCTGGGCTACGCGGTGCTGGGCTACGACTCGCTGCTGAAGGGCCTGGACAAGCTCGAGATCAACGAGGCCGCGCTGGCCGACGACCTCGACAGCGCCTGGGAAGTGCTGGCCGAGCCGATCCAGACGGTGATGCGCCGCTACGCCCTGCCCAACCCCTACGAGCGCCTGAAGGAACTGACGCGCGGCAAGGCCATCACGGCCGAGTCGATCCGCGCCTTCATCGCCACGCTGGAACTGCCCGAGGCCGAGAAGGCACGCCTGCTGGCCATGACCCCGGGCAGCTACACCGGCCGCGCCGAGGCCCTGGCCAAGCGCATCTGAGCACGCGGGCGGCTGCGCCTCAGCGCAGCACGCCCTTGCCCAGCCACTGCCCCCACACCGCCAGGCTGACGCGCTGTTCGGCCACGCCGGGATAGCCGGCCAGGGCGGCCTCCAGCGCCGCACTGTCGGTGCTGCGCGCGAACAGGATTTCGCCCACCGGCCCCTGCTGCGGGCTGTACCAGGCGCCGATGCGGCCGCCGTCCAGCAGCCCCTGCAGATGCGCGCGCCGCGCCTCGGCCTCGCCCTGGGCGGGGGTGGCGACCTCCCGGCCCAGCAGCACGATGCGCACCTCCTCGATGCCGTTCGGATCGATGCCCTCGTGGTGCAAGGCCCGGTTGATCGTGACCGGCTGGGCATTCACCGTCATATAGCCCTCGCGCACGTATTCATCGGGCTGGAAGTAGCTCAGCAGCTCGTCCAGCGAGGCGGCCTTCACCACCACGATGCCGCGCTTGACGCGCGCCGGGTCGCGCAGCGGGCCGGCGGCGAACAGCTTGCCCTCGGCGAACAGGCGCTTGAAGTTCTCGATATGGCCGCGCTGCATCGCCTCCACCGCGGCCTTGTCGGGCGGTGTGGGCTTGCCGGTCTCGAAGAAGATGAACCAGTCCTGCCGGGTCGCTTGTGCCTGCGCGACAGGCCATGAAAGAAACGCCGGGGCAAGCAGCAGGGAGCGACGTTGCATGATGATGAGTCCGAGGCGGTGGAGGTCGAGCCATTGTGGGGCGCGGTGCCGCCTTGCAGCAAGCCTCGCCTACACTGCCGCGCGATGCCGCCCACCCCGTCAGCCAGCCCGCCTGCGCAAGCCCATGCCCAGCGCATGAACCGCGTGCTGGACCATATCGACCGCCACCTCGACCAGCCCCTGGATCTGGCCGCGCTGGCGGCGGTGGCGCATTTCTCGCCCTATCACTTCCACCGCCTGTTCGCCGCCTGGATGGGCGAGACCCTGGGCGACTACCTGCGCCGCCGGCGCCTCGAGGTGGCCGCGCTGATGCTGGCGGGGCAAGCGCCAGACACCGGTGCTGACGGTGGCGCTGGAGGTGGGCTTCGGCTCGGGCGAGGCGCTGGCGCGTGCCTTCAAGCTGCATTTCGGCCAGAGCCCGAGCGCCTGGCGGCGCGCCACGCCGCAGCGCTGGGCCGCGGAGTTGCAGGCGCGATTCCGCAATCCCGGTCAGGCGGAGCGCAAGCCCGATCAGGCGCCGGACGCGGCCTGGCCCGAGCATGGGCGCTCCCATCCACAGGAGGACCGTCCGATGCAAGTCAGCATCCAGCAACTGCCCGCGACCCGCGTCGCCTATATGCGCCATATCGGCCCCTACGGGCCTGACGTCGCCCGCTTCTGGAGCAAGACCTTTCTGCCCTGGCGCGCCGCCCAGGGGCTGGAGCAGGCGGCCTGCTTCGGCATCGGCCACGACGACCCCAGCGTGGCCAGGCCCGACAAATGCCGCTACGACGCCTGCGTCGCGGTGCCCGCCGACTTCAAGGCCGCCGCGGCGGTGAGCCTGGCCGAGCTGCCCGGCGGCCGCTATGCGGTGGCGCGCTTCGAGGGCCGCGGCAGCGACATCAGCCGCGCCTGGACCGAGTTGCTGCGCGACTGGCTGCCCGCCAGCGGCCTGCAGATCGACGGCCGCCCCTGCTTTGAGCATTACCCGCCGGGCGCACGCCACGACCCCGCCACCGGCGTGTTCGAGTGCGAGATCTGCATTCCCGTGCGGTAGTCGTCTGACAGCGGCCCTGCGGGGGCTTTTACGGGGATGGGGCGCGCGGCCTTTGCCGCAGAATCGCCCCGTCGCCAAACGCGCCCCCGGCGCCAGCCCTGCCCCCATGCCCGTCCAGGATCCCGGCTCCCCGCCCATCACCAGCGATGTCAACGCGCAGTTGGTGCAGGCCTTGCGCGAGCGCGAGCTGCTGCTGGAGAACGCCGGCGTCGGCATCGTGTTCGTGAAGCAGCGCACCATCCTGCAGTGCAACCAGCGCTACGCCGAGATCTTCGGCTTCGACAGCCCGCAGGCGATCGCCGGCACCAGCGTCAAGTCCATCTATCCGGACGAGTCCGACTACCGGCAGCTCGGCGCCGAGGCCTATCCGGTGATGGCCACCGGCCAGCGCTTCAAGACCGAGCGCCTGATGAAGCGCGTCTCGGGTCCGCTGTTCTGGTGCAGCCTGACCGGCCGCCTGATCAACCCGGACGATCCGGCCGAGGGCTCGATCTGGATCGTCGACGACATCGACGAGCAAAAGCGCGCCGAGGCCGCGCTGCAGGCCATCACCGCCGAGCAGCAGCTGATCTTCGACCATGCCATGGTGGGCATCGTGTTCCTGCGCGAGCGCCGCGTGACGCGCTGCAACCGCGCCTTCGAAGAGCTGTTCGGCTACGCGCCGGGCGAGCTGGACGGCAGCTCCTCGCGCCAGTGGTATCTCAGCGATGCCGCCTGGGAAGAGGCCGGCCAGCGCTGCTACGAGCCCTTCAGCCAGGGCCGTGCCTTCCAGGGCGAGATGGAGCTGCGCAAGAAGGACGGTTCGCCGCTGCTGTGCGAGATACGCAGCAAGGCGATCGACGCCGGCGACCTGTCGCAGGGCTCGATCTGGATCACCATGGACATCTCGGCGCGCAAGCTGGCCGAGGCCGCGCTGGTGCGCGCCAAGGGCGAGCTGGAGCATCTGGTGGACAAGCGCACGCGCCAGCTCAGCCAGACGGTACAGGCGCTGGAGCAGAAGATCCATGAGCAGCAGGCGGCCGAGGCGCATATCCAGCGCCTGGCGCATTTCGATGCCCTCACCGGCCTGCCGAATCGCGTGCTGCTGAACGACCGCGCCGGCCAGGCGATCGAGATCGCGCGCCGCCATGGCGAGACGCTGGCGGTGCTGTTCCTCGACCTCGACCATTTCAAGAAGGTCAACGACTCGCTGGGCCACCGCGTCGGCGATGAGCTACTGCGCCAGCTGGCGGCGCGGCTCAAGGGCGCCGTGCGCGAGCAGGACACGGTCTCGCGCCTGGGCGGCGACGAGTTCATCCTGGTGCTGCCCGGCACCGACATGCAGGGCGCCACCCATGTCGCGGTGAAGGTGATGGAGCTGGCGGCCCTGCCCTTCCAGATCGAGCAGAACGAGCTGGCGGTGACGCCCTCGATCGGCATCGCGCTGTTCCCCGGCGACGGCGAGGATTTCGACACCTTGTGCAAATGCGCGGACACCGCCATGTACCGCGCCAAGCGCGATGGCCGCAACGCGCTGCGCTTCTTCACCGGCGAGATGCAGGCCCAGTCGGTGCGCGCGCTGACGCTGGAAAACGCGCTGCGCCGCGCGCTCGAGCGCGAGCAGCTGGCACTGCACTACCAGCCCCAGGTGGAGCTGCTGAGCGGCCGCGTGATCGGCGCCGAGGCCTTGCTGCGCTGGTGCCATCCCGAGCTGGGCGCGATCTCGCCGACCGAGTTCATCCCGGTGGCCGAGAGCTGCGGCCTGATCCTGCCGATCGGCGAATGGGTGCTGCGCAGCGCGGTGCAGCAGCTGCGCCGCTGGATGGACGCGGGCCTGGGCGAGCTGACCATGGCGGTGAACCTCTCCTCGGTACAGTTCCGCCATGCCGATCTGCCGGCGCTGGTGAGCCGCATCCTGGACGAGGCCGGCGTGCCCGCGCGGCTGCTGGAGCTGGAACTCACCGAGGGCGTGGCGATGGTGGACCCGCTGGGCGCGATCGCGGTGATGAACGATCTGCACGCGCGCGGCATCCGCCTGTCCATCGACGATTTCGGCACCGGCTATTCCTCGCTCAGCTATCTGAAGAAGTTCCGCGTCTACAAGCTCAAGATCGACCAGAGCTTCGTGCGCGACCTCACCGACGATCCGGAAGACCGTGCCATCGTCAGCGCCATCATCAGCATGGCCGGCAGCCTGGGCCTGCAGACGATTGCCGAGGGCGTGGAGACGGTCGGCCAGCTGGCCTATCTGCGCGAGCGCGGCTGCACCGAGGTGCAGGGCTATCACTTCAGCCGGCCGCTGGCGGCGGCAGACTTCGAGCGCTATGTACGCGGCGGATCTCGCGGCTGATCCCCAGCATCGGCGTCCAGCAGCCCGTACTTGCGGATCTTGTCGCTGAGCGTGGTCTTGGGCGTGCGCAGGGCCTGGGCGCTGCGCGCGATATTGCCGCCCTGGCGGCGCAGCTCCTCGCGTATCAGGCTGCGCTCGAAGTCCTCCACCGTTTCGGCCAGCGAGAGCGCGCCGGCGGGCGTCTCGGGCGCGGCCGCATCGTCCAGCACAGCGCCCAGCACGTCGCTGCGCACGCCCAGCACCAGGCAATCGGCCACATTGCGCAGCTCGCGCACATTGCCGGGCCAGGGGTGGGCCATCAGGCGGTGCAGCTGGGCGGCGCTGACGCTGGGCACGGCCAGGCCGTAGCGGCTCGCCGCCAGCAGCATGAAATGCTCCAGCAGCAGCGGGATGTCCTCGCGCCGCTCGCGCAGCGGCGGCAGGTCGATGCTCACCACCTTGAGGCGGTAATAGAGGTCGCTGCGGAAGCTGCCCTGCTGGGCGCGCTGCAGCAGATCGTCCTTGCTGGCCGCCACCACGCGGCAGTCCACCGGGATGCGCTGGTTGGAGCCCAGGCGCTCGATCTGGCGCTCCTGCAGCACGCGCAGGAGCTTGATCTGCACCGCCATCGGCATGCTCTCGACCTCGTCGAGGAAGAGCGTGCCGCCGTTGGCATGCTCGATCTTGCCGATGCGGCGCTTCTGCGCGCCGGTGAAGGCGCCGGGCTCATGGCCGAACAGCTCGCTGTCGAGCAGGCTTTCGGGCAGGCCGCCGCAGTTCAGCGCCACCAGGGGCGCCTGGCGCCGGCTCGAGAGCTCGTGCAGGGCCTGGGCCACCAGCTCCTTGCCGCTGCCGGTCTCGCCGCGTATCAGCACGTCCACCGCCGATGGGGCCACGCGCGAGACCAGCTGGCGCACCGCCTCGATCTGCGGCGAGCGCCCCACCAGCTTGCCGGCCACGCCCTCGCGCAGCGCCAGCGCCTGGCGCAGGCTGAGCACTTCCAGCGTCAGGCGGCGTTTCTCCATGGCGCGCCGCACCACCTCCACCAGATGCTCGGGCGAGAAGGGCTTGGGGATGAAGTCGTAGGCGCCGCTGCGCATCGCCTCCACCGCCAGGCTGACGTCGCCATGGCCGGTGATCATGATGACGGGCAGGTCAGCATCCAGCTCGCGGCAATGCCGCACCAGCGTGAGGCCGTCGGCGCCGGGCAGGCGCATATCGGTCACCACCACGCCGGCAAAGCCGGCGGCGAGCAGGGGCCGCGCGGCCTCCACCGAACCCAGCGCCTGCACGCGCAGGCCGGCCAGCTGCAGCGCCTGCACGCAGCCCAGCTGCATATGCAGATCGTCTTCAATCAGCAGGACGGAGAGTTCGAGGCTCATGAGGAAGTGTCAAGCGGAAGATGGCGCCGCCATCGGGGTGGTTCAGGGCCTCCAGCTCGCCACCGCCCTCGCGGGCGATGTCGCGCGAGATCGCCAGCCCCAGGCCCAGGCCCACGCCCGCCGCCTTGGTGGTGAAGAAGGGCTCGAACAGGCGGCCCAGCGTGGCCTCGTCGAGGCCGGGCCCATTGTCACGCACCGCGATCCACACGCCCTCGGTGCTGCGGCCGGCGTCCAGCCAGAGGCGGCGATCCTCGCGGCCCTGCATCGCGTCGAGCGCATTGCCGATCAGGTTGACCAGCACCTGCTCGAGGCGGTTGGCATCGAACCAGGCCTGCAGCTGGCCGGGCTCGAGCTCGCGCTGCAGCGTCACCTGCTCCTGGCGCAGCCGCTGGTCGTAGAGGAACAGCGCATTGCTGAGGGCCTGGCCGACATCGCAGCGCACCGGCTGCGCGCGGCTCTTGCGCGCAAAGCCCTTGAGCGGCTGGATGATCTGGCCCATCTGGTCGGCCAGCCGGGTGAGGATCTGCAGATTGCCCTGCACCGAGGCAAGGTCGTCGCGCCGCATGAATTCCAGCGCATTGCCGGCCAGGGTGCGGATCGCCCCCAGCGGCTGGGCCAGCTCGTGGGTGATGCCGGTGGCGAGCTGGCCCAGCGCCGCCATCTTGCCGGCATGCACCAGCTCGTCCTGGGCCTGGCGCAGGGTGGCCTCGGCCTGCTGGCGTTCGGCCACCTCGCGCTGCAGGCGCCGGTTCGCCTCCGCCAAGGCCTGCTGGCGCTGCAGGCGGCGGCGCTGCTGCACGATCAGGCCCAGCAGCAGCACGATGCCCACCCCCAGGCCGCCCAGCAGACCCATGCCGAGGGCATCCTGGCGTACCGGCGCGAGATCGCTGAACATCAGCAGGCGCCAGTCCATGCCGTTGAGGGTGCGCCCCAGCACCAGCATGGGCCGGCCGGCGGCGGCCGGCGCGGCACCATCGCCCTGGCGCAGGCCATGCGGCAACACGCCCTCCAGCACCTGGCTGTCCTCGTCGATGCGCAGGTCCACGCGCAAGGGGAAGCGCGGCAGGCTCTGGCCCGCATACAGGCGCGCGAGCTGCAGGTCGATGCGCTGCTCCAGGCTGGGCTCGGCCAGGCGGGTGTAGCGCCAGGCCGGCTCGGAGGAGAGGATCACCACCTGGTTGGAATCCGCCAGCAGGGCCGGCGAGCCCAGCGTGTCCCAGGCCGCGTTGATGGGCTCCAGGCTGATCTTGATGGCGGCCACGCCGGCCACGCGCGCGCCGTCGTGGATGGGGTGCGAGACAAAGTAGCCGGGGCGGCCGTCGCGCGCGTCGATGGCGAAATGCCGGCCCACGCGGCCCGACAGGGCTTCCAGGAAGAAGGGGCGGAAGGAGAGGTCCTCGCCCTGCATGCCGGCATCGCTGCTGGCCAGCACCAGACCGCGCTCGTTGAGCACGAACACGCTGAGGCTGCCCAGGTGCGCGTTGAGGCGGCGCACATAGAGATCGGCGGCGGCCTGGCGCGCCGCCGACTGCGGCTCGCGCAGCAGGGCCAGCACCTCGGGGCTCAGCTGGACGGTGGCGGGCGCGGCCTCGTGGCGCTGGATCACGCCCTCGACCGCGGCCGCGAACAGCTCCAGCTGGTGATTCGCCTCGCGCCTGAGCGCCTCGGTCCCCTGGCGCTCGCTGGCGTCGAAGGACAGCCAGCCCGCGCCCAGCACCGCGGCCAACGCGAGCAAGGCCAGGGTCAGGCCTTGCCAGGACGGGCGGCGCAGCTTCATTCAGGCATTCAATCAATCAATGGTTCAGGATCTTGGAGAGGAAATCCTTGGCGCGCGGCGAGCGCGCCTCCGGGTTGCCGAAGAACTCGTCGCGCGTGCAGTCCTCGACGATTCTGCCAGCGTCCATGAAGATCACCCGGTGGCTGACCTTCTTGGCAAACCCCATCTCGTGCGTCACGCACATCATGGTCATGCCCTCGTGCGCCAGCTGCACCATCACATCCAGCACCTCGCCCACCATCTCCGGGTCCAGCGCCGAGGTCGGCTCGTCGAACAGCATCACGATCGGGTCCATCGAGAGTGCGCGCGCAATCGCCACGCGCTGCTGCTGCCCGCCCGAGAGCTGGCCTGGGAATTTGTCCTTGTGCGCCATCAGCCCCACGCGGTCCAGCATCTTGAGGCCGCGTGCCTTGGCGTCATCCAGGCTGCGCCCCAGCACCTTGACCTGCGCGATGGTGAGGTTCTCGGTCACCGAGAGGTGCGGGAACAGCTCGAAATGCTGGAACACCATGCCCACGCGCGAGCGCAGCTTGGGCAGGTTGGTCTTGGGGTCGGCGATCGAGATGCCGTCCACCACGATGTCGCCCTTCTGGAAGGGCTCCAGCGCGTTGACGGTCTTGATCAGCGTGGACTTGCCCGAGCCCGAGGGCCCGCACACCACCACCACCTCGCCCTTGGCAATGGTGGTGGAGCAGTCGGTCAGCACCTGGAAGGGGCCGTACCACTTGGAGACGTTCTGGATATCGATCATGGCCATCTGCCTTAGCGAATGATTTGGATCTTCTGCTGCAGG
>NZ_JBYTBE010000008.1:79033-160672 GCF_058788955.1 Roseateles sp. FW301-B2 | reverse complement strand
GGGTGGTGTGCATGGGGCGGGATTGTGCGCGTGCGCGGAGGGGCTCAGGCTGCCAGTGTCGCGGCGGCACCGGCCTGGGCCGGGGCCCGGGCCAGGATGTTGCGGGCGCGGCCCATGAACACCGCGCTCAGCGCGCCGTAGGCGGCGCTGACCGCGATGGCGAAGTCCGCCGTCTGTGCCAACTGGGGCTGCATCGACAGCGTCACGCCCACGGCGTACTTGAGCACGAAGATGGCCATCATCAGCGCCAGGGGCAGCCAGCTGCCGGGGACATGGAAGCCCTGCTGTGCCGGCACATAGCGTGCCGCGCCGGGCCAGCCGCTGCCACGCACCAGCCGGTAGCTCAGCACAAAGCTGCCCGCCCAGGCGAGGGCCACGCCGCTGTGCCAACCAAAGGCCGACAAGGTACCCCAGACACCCAAGCCGACAAAGGCCAGCGGCAGCAGGCGCAGCCGGCCTTCCGAAACCTGCTGCGTGCGGGTCTGGCTCAGGCCAAGCGCCAGCAGCGCTGCGAGCAGGCCCCAGACCCAGGCGGGCGTGTGTTGGACGATCATCATCAGTGCGTTCATGGCGGGCTCCTGGTTGGTATGGAGCGAACTGTGCCCACCAGGGAGCGAACGGCCGAGCGCGCTGCGACCAAGCGCAGCCGGCTGGCGCCAGCGGTTGCCTAGCGGCGCCGGTTGCTGCTGCCGCCCAGCAGGCTGCCGAGCACGCCGCGGATGATCTCGCGGCCCACCGCCGAGCCGATCGAGCGCATGGCCGAGCGCGCGGCCGATTCGGCCAGCCCTTCCTTGCGGCCGCCGCGCGGGCCGGTGCTGCCGAACAGCACGTCCTTGAGCGCGCCACCGAGGCCGCCGCCCTCGTCCGCAGGGGCGGGCGCCGGGGGCTGGCCGTGGTTCACCGCGCGCGTGGCCTCGTCGGCCAGGCTGCCGCCGGCCGGTGCCGGCGCCGCGGCGGCACCGGCCACGCGGCCGCTGAGCTTCTCGTAGGCCGACTCGCGGTCCACCGTCTTCTCGTACACGCCGGCCACCAGCGAGGCCTGCAGCAGGGCCTGGCGCTGCGCCGCGGTGATGGGGCCGATCTGACTGCCGGGCGGCAGCACATAGACGCGCTCGGTGATGCTGGGCCGACCCTTCTCGTCCAGGAGGCTCACCAGGGCCTCGCCCACCGCCAGCTCGCCGATCGCCGTGGCGATGTCCAGCCCCGGCTTGGCGCGCATGGTGTCGGCCGCGGCCTTGACGGCCTTCTGGTCGCGCGGGGTGAAGGCGCGCAGCGCATGCTGCACCCGGTTGCCCAGCTGGCCCAGCACCGCGTCGGGAATGTCCAGCGGGTTCTGGGTCACGAAATAGACACCCACGCCCTTGGAGCGCACCAGGCGCACCACCAGCTCGATGCGTTCCACCAGCGCCGCGGGCGCCTCCTTGAAGAGCAGGTGAGCCTCGTCGAAGAAGAACACCAGCTTGGGTTTGTCCAGGTCGCCGACCTCGGGCAGGGTCTCGAACAGCTCGGACAGCATCCACAGCAGGAAGCTCGCGTACAGGCGCGGCGCGGCCATCAGCTTGTCGGCGGCGAGGATGTTGACCACGCCGGCGCCACCATCGGTCTGCATGAAGTCAGCGATGTTCAGCATCGGTTCGCCGAAGAACTGGTCGCCGCCCTGGGCCTCGATCTGCAGCAGGCCGCGCTGGATCGCGCCCACCGAGGCGGCGCTGACATTGCCGTACTGGGTGGTGTAGTCGCTCGCATGCTCGCCCACATGCTGCAGCATGGCGCGCAGGTCCTTCAGGTCCAGCAGGGCCAGGCCGTTATCGTCGGCGATCTTGAAGACCATCTGCAACACGCCCTGCTGGGTCTCGTTGAGCGCCAGCATGCGCGCCAGCAGCAGCGGGCCCATGTCGCAGACGGTGGCGCGCACTGGGTGGCCCTGCTCGCCGAACACGTCCCACAAGGTGGTGGGGCAGGCCAGCGGGGCGGAGGGCTCGAGGCCGCGCTCCTTCAGGATGGCCAGCAGCTTGTCGCTGGGCTTGCCGGCCTGCGAGATGCCGGTGAGGTCGCCCTTCACGTCGGCCAGGAACACCGGCACGCCGATGCGGCTGAATTCCTCGGCCAGCTTCTGCAGGCTGATGGTCTTGCCGGTGCCGGTGGCGCCGGTGATGAGGCCGTGGCGATTGGCGAGCGCGGGCAGCAGCTGGCACTCGATCTGGTCGTGGCGTGCCAGCAGGATGGGGTCGGCCATGCGGTGGGTCTCCGGTGCAAAAAGGGCGCGCCCTGGGGCGGCGGCTAAAATCGCAGTCTATCCAACAAGATTGAATGCGGCGGACCGTTCGGCGGGCGCCCGCATTCGCCAGCACGCGCAGGAGCATCAAGGCAATGGCAGGGCATTCCAAATGGGCCAATATCCAGCATCGCAAGGGCCGTCAGGACGAGAAGCGCGGCAAGATCTGGACCCGCATCATCCGTGAGATCACGGTGGCGGCACGGGCCGGTGGCCCCGATCTGAGCGCCAACCCGCGCCTGCGCCTGGCGATCGAAAAGGCCAAGGCCGCCAATATGCCGGCCGACCGCATCAAGTACAACGTCGACAAGGCCTCGGGCAATCTCGACGGCGTGAGCTACGAGGAAATCCGCTACGAAGGCTACGGCATCGGCGGCGCGGCCATCATGATCGACACCATGACGGACAACAAGGTCCGTACCGTGGCCGAGGTGCGCCATGCCTTCAGCAAGTACGGCGGCAATATGGGCACCGACGGCTCGGTGTCCTTCCAGTTCAAGCATTGCGGCCTGTTCCTGTTCGCCCCCGGCACCTCGGAAGACAAGCTGATGGAAGTGGCGCTGGAAGCCGGCGCCGACGATGTGGTGAGCGGCGAAGACGGCTCGATCGAGGTGCTGAGCTCGCCGGCCGCCTACGAAGGCGTGAAGGCGGCGCTGGAAGCCGCCGGCCTGGTGCCCGAGCTGTCCGAGGTGACGATGCGCGCCGACAACACCATCGAGTTGACCGGTGAAGACGCCGTCCGCATGCAGAAGCTGCTGGACGTGCTGGAAGACCTGGATGACACGCAAGAGGTCTATCACAACGCCAGCCTGGGTGAATGAAAGTCAGCGAATGAAAGTATTGGTGCTTGGCAACGGCGGCCGTGAACATGCCCTGGCCTGGAAGCTGGCCCAGGGCGAGCGGGTCAGCCAGGTTTTCGTGGCCCCCGGCAATGGCGGCACGGCGCGCGACGCGCGCCTGAAGAACATCCCCATCACCGACGTGAAGGCGCTGGCGGACTTCGCCCAGGCCGAGAAGATCACGCTCACCGTGGTGGGCCCCGAGGCCTATCTGGCGGCTGGCGTGGTGGACGAGTTCCGCGCGCGCGGCCTGCGCATCTTCGGCCCCACCAAGGCGGCCGCGCAGCTGGAGTCGTCCAAGGCCTATGCCAAGGACTTCATGCAGCGCCACGGCATTCCCACCGCGGCCTACGAGACCTTCAGCGATGCCGCGGCGGCGCATGCCTATGTGGATGCCCAGGGTGCGCCCATCGTCATCAAGGCCGATGGCCTGGCCGCCGGCAAGGGCGTGGTGGTGGCGATGACGCTGGCCGAGGCGCATGAGGCGATCGACTGGATCCTGGCCGACAACAAACTCGGCGTGGTGCACAACGAAGGCGGCGCGCGCGTCGTCATCGAGCAGTTCCTGCAGGGCGAGGAAGCCAGCTTCATCGTGCTGTGCGACGGCAAGAACGTGGTCTCGCTGGCCACCAGCCAGGACCACAAGCGCCTGCTCGACAAGGACGAGGGCCCCAACACCGGCGGCATGGGCGCCTACTCGCCCGCGCCGGTGGTAACGCCCAATGTGCATGCCAAGGCAATGCACGAGATCATCATGCCCACCATCCATGGCATGGCGCGCGATGGCCATCCCTTCACCGGCTTCCTCTACGCCGGCCTGATGATCGATGCTAGCGGCCAACCGCGCACGGTGGAGTTCAACACCCGCATGGGCGACCCCGAGACCCAGCCCATCATGATGCGGCTGAAGAGCGATCTGTTCGAGGTGCTGATGCACGCCACCGACGGCACGCTGGACCAGGTCGAGCTGCAGTGGGATCGCCGCGTGGCGCTGGGCGTGGTGATGGCCGCGGGCGGCTATCCGCTCAATCCGCGCAAGGGCGATGCCATCACCGGCCTGCCGGCGGATGCCGAGGACGCGATGGTGTTCCATGCCGGCACCATCGAGCAGGACGGTCAGCTGCTCACCAACGGCGGGCGTGTGCTCTGCGTCACCGCGCTGGGCGAGTCGGTGCGCAACGCCCAGCAGCTGGCCTACGACACCCTCACCAGCATCCAGTTCGAGGGCAAGCAGTACCGCCAGGACATCGGCTACCGGGCGGTGAAGCGTTGAGCCCTCGAGAGCCCATGAAGCTGCCTCCGCGTGTCCTGACCGGTGCCATGCCGGTGCATGCGCGCGGCAGCAAGCTGGCGCGCGGCCTGCTGAAACTGGCCGGCTGGGAGCTCGCCTTTGACGGCCTGCCGGGCAAGCAGGGCGTCATCATGGCCTACCCGCACACCTCCAACTGGGACTTCGTGCTGGGCCTGCTGGCCAAATGGGCCTTCGGCTTGAACGTCAAGTTCTGGGGCAAGGACAGCCTGTTCCGCGTGCCCCTGTTCGGCGCCTGGGTGCGCTGGCTGGGCGGCGTGCCGGTGAACCGCAGCAGCGCTTCCGGCCTGGTGGCCGACACGGTGGCGCGCGTCCGCACGGCCCAGGCGGCCGACGAGGAGTTCTGGCTGGCGCTGGCGCCCGAGGGCACGCGCGCCTATGTGGATGGCTGGCGCTCCGGCGCCTACCATGTGGCGGTGCAGGCCGGCGTGCCGGTGGGCCTGGCCTATTTCGATTTCGGCCGCAAGCGCGTGGGCCTGACCTGCTTTGTGCAACTCAGCGGCGACCCGGCGCAAGACCTGGCCCTGTTCGCCGATTACCTGGCCAGCTGCCGCGGCAAGCGGCCCGAACTGGCCAGCCCGGTGAGGCTCAAGACATGAACACAGAACTCGTGCGCGACTACCTGCTGGGTCTGCAGCAGCGCATCATCAGCGGGCTGGAGCGCCTGGATGGCCAACCCTTCATCACCGATGGCTGGCAGCGCGAGCCGGGCGGCCGCCTGGAGGGCGATGGCCTGACGCGCCTGATCGAGATGGGCGGCCTGTTCGAGCGTGGCGGCTGCAATTTCTCGCACGTCAAGGGTCGGGTCTTGCCCCCCTCGGCCACCCAGCACCGGCCCGAGCTGGCCGGCGCGCCCTTCGAGGCGATGGGCGTCTCGCTGGTGCTGCATCCGCACAACCCCTTCGTGCCGACCGTGCACATGAATGTGCGCATGTTCGCGGCCCTGCCGGCCGATCGCGAGCCGGTGGTGTGGTTTGGCGGCGGCATGGACCTCACGCCCTACTACGGCTTCGAGCGCGATGCGCAGCATTTCCACCGCACCTGCCGCAGCGCGCTGGAGCCGCATGGCCCCGAGCTCTACCCGCGCTTCAAGAGCTGGTGCGACGAGTACTTCTTCCTGAAGCACCGCAACGAGCCGCGCGGCATCGGCGGGGTGTTCTTCGATGACTATGCCGAGGGTGGCTTCGACGCGGCCTTCGGCATGATGCAGTCGGTGGGCGATGCCTTCCTGCCGGCCTATGGCCCCATCGTCGAGCGCCGCCAGGGCCTGGCCTATGGCGAGCGCGAGCGCGACTTCCAGGCCTACCGGCGCGGGCGCTATGTCGAATTCAATCTTGTGTTCGACCGCGGCACGCTGTTCGGCCTGCAGTCGGGCGGGCGCACCGAGTCCATCCTGATGTCGATGCCGCCGCTGGTGAAGTGGCGCTATGACTGGAAGCCCGAGGAGGGCACACCCGAAGCCAGGCTGTACAGCGATTTCCTGCGCCCGCGCGACTGGGCCGACGAGACGGCCACCCATCTATGGCTTTGAGCGCCCGGCGCATCGGGCTGTTCGGCGGCAGCTTCGATCCCGTTCATCTGGCGCATCTGGCCCTGGCGCGCAGCGCGCTGCGGCAGCTGGGCCTGGACGGGTTGCGCTGGGTGCCGGCGGGGCGGCCCTGGCAGAAGGCGCAGCGGCAGCTGAGCGCGGCCGAGCATCGCGCCGCCATGGTGGCGCTGCTGCTGGAGGGCGAGCCGCGTTTCGAGCTGGACCGCAGCGAGCTCGATCGCGACGGCCCCAGCTACACGATAGACACGGTGCGGGCCTGGTTGGCGAGCGAGCCGGGCATCACGCCGGTGCTGATCCTCGGCCAGGACCAGTACGCGAGATTGCCCACCTGGCACCAATGGCGCGAGCTGCTGGGCCTGGTGGAGTTGGCGGTGGCGGCGAGGGCGGGTCAAGAAATCCGTGCCGCGGCCGAAGTCGAGTTGGTGGCCCACCGCATGCAGCGGCTGGACATGCCGGCCATGGATATTTCATCCACCCTCGTGCGCGAGCAAGTCTTGCGTGGCGGGGATATCAAGCCCATGGTGGGCGAGAGGGTTGCGGGGTATATTGCCCAGCACCATCTTTACAGCGAGTACTGAATGGACATTCGTAAACTGCAACGTGCCATCGTCGATGGTCTGGAAGACGTCAAGGCCCAGAACATCGTGGTGTTCAACACCGAGCATATGTCGCCGCTGTTCGAGCGCGTCATCATCGCCTCGGGCACCAGCAACCGGCAGACCAAGGCGCTGGCTTCCAGCGTGCGGGAGACGGTCAAGGGCCGTGGCCTGCAGGTGATGCGCACGGAAGGCGAAGACAACGGCGAATGGATCATCGTGGACTGCGGCGCCGCCGTCGTGCATGTGATGCAGCCGGCCATCCGCGAGTACTACCACCTGGAAGAGATCTGGGGCGAGAAGCCCGTCAAGCTCAAGCTGGGCAGCAGCGAGACCAAGCTGGTGAAGGCCTCGGAGGACGAGACCGCGCCGGCGAAGAAGGCCGCGGCCAAGAAGCCCGCGGCGAAGAAGACGGCTGCGGTCAAGGCGCCCGCCAAGACTGCTAGCAAGACCGCTACCAAGGCGCCGGCCAAGCCCGCCGCCAAGGCAGCGGCCAAAACGCCTGCCAAGGCGCCGACCAAAGCGCCGGCCAAGAAGGTCGCCGCCAAGAAGGCCGTCAGCCGCACCGTGGGCGTGAAGGCCGTCACGGCGCCCGCCACCAAGACCATCAAGGTCGGCGTGAACGGCAAGAAGCCGGCCGCCAAGAAGGCCGCACCTAAGGTCAGCAGCGCCCGCCCTGCGGCCAAAGCTGCGCCCAAGCGACCCGCCGGCCGCAGCAAGGCCTAAGCAGGCATGCGCCTGTTGCTGGTGGCCGTGGGCCAGCGTCAGCCCGCCTGGGCGGACGCGGCCTACGAGGATTTCGCCAAGCGCTTCCCGCCCGAGATGCGGCTGGAGCTCAAGGCCGTGAAGGCCGAGCCGCGCGGCGGCAAGAGCGCCGAGCAGCTGATGGCGGCCGAGGCGCAGCGCCTCGAGGCGGCCCTGCCCAAGAGCGTGCGCCGCATCGTGCTGGACGAGCGCGGCGAGCGCCAGACCACCAAGCAACTGGCCGAACGCCTGGAGCGCTGGAAGGGCGATGGCCGCGATGTGGCCATCTTCATCGGCGGCCCCGATGGCCTGCATCCGGACCTGAAGGACAAGGCCGACGAGATGCTGCGCCTTTCCGACCTCACCCTTCCGCATGCCTTTGTGCGCGTGCTGCTGGCCGAGGCGCTGTACCGCGCCTGGTCGGTGATGGAAGGTCATCCCTACCATCGCGAATAGCGCGCCGGAGCGGGCCCGGGCCTGGGTTAGCATCGGCCGCATGGCCTTGATCTATCTCGCTTCCCAGAGCCCGCGCCGGCGTCAGCTGCTTGAGCAGCTGGGCATTGCCCACGAGACCCTGCTGCCGGGGCCCGACGAGGATGCCGAGGCGCTGGAAACGCAGGAGCCCGGCGAGCTGCCCGACGCCTATGTGCGGCGCGTCACCCACAACAAGCTGAAGGCTGCGCAGGCGCGCCTGGCGCGGCGTAGGCTGCGCGCCTTGCCGGTGCTGTGCTCCGACACCACCGTGGCCCTGGGCACGGCCATCCTGGGCAAGCCGGTGGATGCCGACGATGCCCTGCAGATCCTGCGCCGGCTGTCGGGGCACACGCACCGCGTGCTCACCGCGGTGAGCCTGAGCTGGGCGGGCCGCGAGGCGCAGCTGGTGAGCGTCTCGCATGTGCGCTTCGCCGCCATCCCCGAGGCCGCGCTGCGCGCCTATGTGGCCAGCGGCGAGCCGATGGGCAAGGCGGGGGCCTATGCGATCCAGAGCCAGATCGCCGGCTGGATCGAGCATATGGAGGGCAGTTACTCGGGCATCATGGGCCTGCCTCTTTACGAGACCGCGCAGTTGCTGCGTCAATGTGGAATAGATTGCTGAGCCCATGGAAGACATCCTGATCAACTGGTCTCCGCAGGAGACGCGCGTGGCGGTGGTGGAGAACGGCGCGGTGCAGGAGCTGCATTGCGAACGCACGCTGGAGCGCGGCCTGGTGGGCAATATCTACTCGGGCCGGGTGGCGCGCGTGCTGCCGGGCATGCAATCGGCCTTCATCGACATCGGGCTGGAGCGTGCCGCCTTTCTGCATGTGGCCGATCTGCATGTGAACGGCGCCACGCCGCGCTCGCACCATGGCGACGCGCCCACGCCGCCTACGCCGATCGAGCGCCTGGTGTTCGAGGGTCAGGCCTTGACCGTGCAGGTCATCAAGGACCCGATCGGTACCAAGGGCGCGCGCCTGTCCACGCAGATCTCCATCGCCGGCCGCATGCTGGTGCATCTGCCGCAGGACGAGCACATCGGCATCTCGCAGAAGATCGGTTCGCCCGAGCTGCGCGAGCAGCTGCGCCAGCGCATGCAAACGCTGGTGGGCAAGCCGGAGGAGGGCGGCGGTGGCGGCTTCATCCTGCGCACCAACGCCGAAGACGCC
Source organism: Roseateles sp. FW301-B2 (assembly GCF_058788955.1). Lineage (NCBI taxonomy): Bacteria > Pseudomonadati > Pseudomonadota > Betaproteobacteria > Burkholderiales > Sphaerotilaceae > Roseateles > Roseateles sp. FW301-B2. Next base: position 151,714 of record NZ_JBYTBE010000008.1, on the reverse strand, counting down.
TCCGACGAGGAGCTGGGCGCCGACATCGCCTACCTGAAGAAGACCTGGGCCACCATCAAGGAGCGCAGCTTCCGCTCGCCGCCCGGCACCCTGCTGCATCAGGATCTGAGCCTGGTGGAGCGCGTGCTGCGCGATCTGGTGAGCGAGCGCACCGGCTCGATCCGCATCGATTCCAAGATGCAGTTCGACGTGCTGCGTGGCTTTGGCGAGACCTATATGCCCGCGGCCACCGCCAAGCTGGAGCATTACCGCGGCGAGCGGCCGATCTTCGATCTGCACAACATCGATGCCGAGATCGACCGCGCGCTGGCGCGCCGGGTGGACCTGAAGTCGGGCGGCTACCTGATCATCGACCAGACCGAGGCCATGACCACGGTGGACGTCAACACCGGCGGCTTCGTCGGGGCGCGCAATTTCGACGACACCATTTTCAAGACCAATCTGGAGGCGGCCGGCGCGATTGCGCGCCAGCTGCGCCTGCGCAATCTGGGCGGCATCATCATCGTCGACTTCATCGACATGACGCGCGACGAGCATCGCAGCGCGGTGCTCTCGGAGTTCCGCAAACAGCTCGCCAAGGACCGCACCAAGGTCACGGTGGGCGGCTTCACCCAGCTCGGCCTGGTGGAGATGACCCGCAAGCGCACGCGCGAATCGCTTGCCCGCATGCTGTGCGAACCCTGCCCCACCTGCGAGGGCCGCGGCCAGATCAAGACCGCGCGCAGCGTCTGCTACGACATCATGCGCGAGATCCTGCGCGAGGCGCGCCAGTTCTCGCCCAAGGAGTTCCGCGTCGTCGCCGCCGCCAATGTGGTGGAGATGCTGCTCGACGAAGAGAGCCAGCATCTGGCCGGGCTCTCTGACTTCATCGGCAAGCCGATCTCGCTCACCGCCGAGCCGGCCAACCAGACCGAGCATTACGACATCGTGCTGCTCTAGGCACCCTCGCGCAGCCAGACCTTGACGTTCTGCAGCCCCATCAGCTTGAGGATGACGTAGTTGACGGCCGCGGCGCCCGGCTGGTCGCCCAGCAGCACGATCTCCGTGTAGCGCGGCAGGCCGGCCTTCTCCAGCAGGCGCCAGATCTCCTTGGCCGGCTTGGGGCTGGCGTCGGCGTTCAGGAACTGGGCGTAGGGCAGGTGCAGCAGGGGGCCATCGGGCACCTGCGCCGGTGGCTGCGGGCCCGACGCCACGAACACGCGCGGACCCTGGGCGCCGGCCAGGCGCGTCAGCAGCAGGCCGGGGCGCGGCTTGGCTGCAAAGGCGATGGCCGCGCCGGGCGCCGCGTTGGGGTTCGGCCGGGCCACGTCCTGGCCCTGCTCGGCCCAGCGCTCGATGCTGTCCAGCAGCAGCGACACCTTGGCCTGCCCCAGCCCGTCGAGCATCAGGTAGGCCAGGGCCACGCTTTCGTTGAGCCCGCCCTCCGAGACCAGCACCGCCTCATGCCCCGCGTTGATGCCGGCACGCCCCAGCAGGCCGGCGAGCTGTGCCGGGCTGCGCAGCTGTTCAGCGAGTTGCGCGGCCGGCAGGTTCAGCGCCTGCGGCACATGGCCGAGCTTGAACTGGTCGGCCGCCCGCACATCGACGATGCTGGTCTTTGACAGACCGAAGGCCTTCAGCATCGGGCTGTTCCAGGCCTTCACCCAGGCGGCGTCGCGCAGCAGATGCGGGTCGGCATAGGTCCAGACCGGCAGTTCGCGCGGGTCCTGCAGCCAGCCCATCTGCGACTCCTGGAACAAGCTGACCTGCGGATAGTTCAGCATGAACTTGAGCGCGAAGAAGGGCACCGCGGCAGCACCGCCACCGCCGCAATAGGCGTGGATCTGCTGCTCCGGCCGCACGCCCAGATGCCTGAGCATGCGTTCCAGCTCCGGGGGCGACTTGAAGGTCTTGTCCGCATTGAAGAAGTCGCCGGCCGGCATCAGCGTGGCGTGCGGCACATGGCCGGCGCGATCGAAGAAGGCCGCGCCGCCGTAGTAGTAGCTGGGGTCCAGCGCCTCCAGCATGACATGGTGGGCGGGGTCGCCGGTGGCGGCGAGGAACTCGGGCAACCGCACGCGCACGTCTTGCCGCGGCGCGCCCAGGCTGATGGTGCCGGCCGGCGGCGCGGGCGTGGCCTCCTGGGTGACGGTTTGGCCGAGCGCGCTCCATTTGGCCATGCCGCCGTCGAGGATGTAGAGCTGCTCGGCAGGCACGCCACGATGCAGCAAATCCCAGAACAAGCGGGTGGCGGCCCAGGTGCCGCCCTGGTCGTAGAGGATCAGCTGCTGGTCGGGCCGGATGCCCCAGGCGCGCAGGCGCTGCTCCAGCTGCGCGGGCGTCACCTCGGCCTGCGTGTAGGCGTACAGGTCGGCGTTGACGGCGCCCGGGATATGGCTCTTGCGGTGCAGTGGCGCGGGCGAGGCGTCCAGCACCAGCAGGTCCGGCCGCCCCAGCCGCTGTGCCAGCCAGCCCGCGCTGACCAGCCGGCCCTGCGGCCCGGCGTCACTCGCCAGGGCCAGCGATGGCAGGCCGGGCAGGGCCAGCATCATCCACAACAGGCAGATCTTCAGCAGTCTCGGCATCATGCTCTCCCGGTGTCAGGGCTCGCGCAGCGGTGCCTCTGAACATACGCCGGCGCGCCGGCGCCGGCCGGCCGCTTGCGACGAACGGCGGCCTGGAGGGGTCAGGCTGCACGACAAGGTTTGCCTTTGTAAGCCGGCTTGGCCCGCCTTCATATTGGCGTTGCGGGCTCATGCACAATCACGCCTGCAAGACTCCGGCCTCAGGAGTCATTCGTCGAGAACATGACCGACCCGCATCGCAAGTCCGCATTGCACTCTTCCGCGCGCCGCCGCTTCATGGCGGCCGGCGTTTCCACCCTCAGCCTGCCGGCCTGGGCCCAGTTCCGGGTCGAGATCGCCGGCGTGGGCGGCACCCAGCTGCCGATTGCCGTGCCCGAGTTCCGCGATGAGGCGCGCGCCGGCCAGCCGGTCTCGGCCATCGTCCGCGCCGATCTGGAGCGCAGCGGCCAGTTCCGCATCGTCGACGGGCCTACCGGCCTGTCCGAGCTGAGCCAGCCGAGCTTTGTGGACTGGCGCGCGCGCCAGGCCGATGCGCTGGCGGCGGGTTCGGTGACGCGCCTGGCCGATGGCCGCATGGATGTGCGCTACAAGCTCTGGGACGTGGTGAAGGGGGCGGACCAGGGTGGCGAAAGCCATGCCGTGGTGCCCGACGATCTGCGCCTGGCCGCGCACCGCATCGCCGACTCGATCTACCAGCGTCTCACCGGCGAGCGCGGCGTGTTTGCCACCCGCATGGCCTATGTCACCAAGGCCGGCGGCCGCTACAGCCTGCGCATCACCGATGCCGATGGCGAGGGGGGGCAGGTGGCGCTGGCCAGCCCCGAGCCCATCATCTCGCCGGCCTGGTCGCCGGACGGCAAGGAGCTGGCCTATGTGTCCTTCGAGACGCGCAAGGCGGTGGTCTGGGTGCAGGACCTCTCCAGCGGGCGGCGCCGCGTGCTGGCGGACTTCCGCGGCAGCAATAGCGCGCCGGCCTATTCGCCCGATGGGCAGCAGATCGCGCTGACGCTGTCGCGCGAGGGCGGCTCGCAGCTCTTCATCATGAACCGCAGCGGCGATGGCCTGCGGCGCCTCACGCAGACGCAGGCGATCGATACCGAACCAATGTTCGCGCCCGATGGCCGCACGCTCTTCTTCGTGAGCGACCGCGGCGGCGGCCCGCAGATCTATCGCATGCCGGTGGCGGGCGGCAGCGCCGAGCGCGTCACCTTCAGCGGCGCCTACAACATCAGCCCCAGCATCAGCCCCGATGGACGCAGCCTGGCCTACATCACGCGCATCGGCGGCGGGGCCTTCCGCGTCTGCGTGATGGAGCTGGCCAGCGGCAGCGTGCAACAGATCAGCGACACCAGCGATGACGAGAGCCCGAGCTTCTCGCCCAACGGCCGTCTGCTGGTCTACGCCACCCGTTCGGGCGGCCGCGACGTGCTGATGACCAGCACCCTGGACGGCAGGATCAAGGCCAAGCTGGTCTCGACCCTGGCGGACGTGCGCGAGCCGACCTGGGGACCCTTTGGTCGTTGATGGGCGCTGATCGTCGACAATGCTTTCCATGGCCGGCGCGAGTCGGCCCGTCTCACCCGATATTGCAAGAGAGTAGGAGCTCCACAATGCAAATGCACAAACTGATCCTGTCCGCACTGGCCGCTGCGTCCCTGGTGGCTTGCAGCTCCACCAAGCTGGATGAGCCGGCGCCGGTCGAGAACCGCACGCCTGTCGTCACCGCCCCGAGCAACGGCGGTGCCACTGGCGCCGCCACCGGCGAGACCAAGGTCGCCACCGTGGACCTGGGCACCCAGCTGACCGCCGCCGTGGCCAACCAGCGCGTCGTCTACTTCGACTTCGACAGCTATGTCGTGAAGGAAGAGTACCGTGGCCTGGTGGAGGCCCATGCCAAGCGCCTCAACAACGACCGCAAGGTCCGCCTGAATCTGGAAGGCCATACCGATGAGCGCGGCGGCCGCGAGTACAACCTGGCCCTGGGCCAGAAGCGCGCCGAGGCGGTGGCCAAGAGCCTGACGCTGATCGGCGTGCAGACCGCCCAGGTCGAGCCGGTGAGCTTCGGCAAGGAGCGTCCGGCCGTGCAGGGCAGCGACGAAGCCGCCTGGGCCAAGAACCGCCGCGTCGAGCTGAAGGACAAGTGAGATGAGGCTCACGCGAGTCCGTCTGGTCACGCTGCTGCTGGCGCTCGGCGCGGCGGCCGCGTCGCCGGCGCGCGCGGCCCTGTTCGAGGACGATGAGGCGCGCAAGGCGATCCTGGATCTGCGCGCCAAGTCGCAGCAGAACGAGGAGGCGCAGCGCGCCCGCTTCGAGCAGCTCAGCAAGCAGCTGCAGGAGCAGGTGCAGCCGCTCAGCCGCAGCCTGCTGGACCTGAACAGCCAGATCGATGCCTTGCGCGGCGAGATCGCCAAGCTGCGCGGCCAGAACGAGCAGCTCGCACGCGAGCTCTCCGAGGTGCAGCGCAAGCTCAGCGACCAGGCCCAGGCGCTGGAATCGCGCCTGCGCCCGCTGGAGCCGCAGAAGGTGGCGCTGGACGGCCGCGAGTTCCAGGTCGAGCCCGAGGAAAAGCGCCAGTTCGACGCTGCCATGGGGCTGGTGCGGCGCGGCGATTTTGCCGAGGCCGGCAACGCGCTCGCCGGCTTTATGAAGCGCTTCCCGGCCAGCGGCTACAGCGATGCGGTGCGTTTCTGGCTGGGCAATGCCCAGTACGGCAAGCGCGACTACAAGGACGCGATTGCGACCTTCAAGGCCTTCATCGCCAGCAACCCCGAGCACCCGCGTGCCGCGGAGGCCCTGCTGGCGCTGGCGAATTGCCAGATCGAGCTGAAGGACCTCAAGTCCGCGCGCCGCAGCCTGGAAGACCTGCTCAAGGCCTATCCGGGCACCGAGGCGGCGCAGGCCGGCAAGGAACGCCTGGCGGCGCTGAAGTAGTCAAGCCTCGCGCGCAAGACCTGGCCCCGGGTGCCCCGCGCACCCGGGGCCTTTGTCATTGAACCCTAGAATCCAACGATGCCCGAACTGACCGAACTCGATGTCGCCGCGCTGTACCGCCAGGTGCTGTGGGCGGGTTTTGCGCTGGCCTGCCTGTTCGGCGCCGTCGCGCAGCGCAGCCATTTCTGCACCATGGGCGCGCTCGCCGACATCGTCAACATGGGCGACTGGACGCGCATGCGCATGTGGGTGATGGCCATGGGCGTGGCCGTGCTGGGTTTCAACGGCATGGTCTGGCTGGGCTGGCTGGAGGCCGGCAAGAGCATTTATGCGGCGCCGCAGCTGCTGTGGGCCTCGAACCTGCTGGGCGGCCTGCTGTTCGGCGTCGGCATGGTGCTGGCCTCGGGTTGCGGCAGCAAGACCCTGGTGCGCCTGGGCGCCGGCAACCTGAAGTCCCTGGTGGTGTTCCTGGTGATGGGCCTGGCCGCCTTTGCCACCATGAAGGGCATCACCGCGGTGCTGCGCGTGGAGACGGTGGACCGTCTGGTGCTGCCGCTCGGCGCGGGGCAGGATCTGCCCAGCCTGCTGGCCGCCCGGCTGGGCCTGGATGCGCGCCGGCTGGCCCTGGCCTGCGGTCTGCTGTTCGGTGCCGTGGCGCTGGTCTGGGCCTTGTGGCGCAGCGAGGCGCGTGAAGGCGCGGCCCTGCTGGGAGGGCTTGGCAGCGGTGCGCTGGTGCTGGCGTTCTGGTGGGTGAGCGGGCGCCTCGGTCATGTGGCCGAGGATCCCAGCACGCTGCAGGAATTGTTCGTCGGCAGCAACGGCCAGCAGCGCATGGAGGGTATGAGCTTTGTCGCGCCGGTGGCCAACACTCTGGACTGGCTGCTGTTCTACAGCGACAAGAGCAAGCTGCTGAATCTCGGCATCGTCAGCACCCTGGGCGTGGCTTGCGGCTCCATGCTGACGGCCCTGGCCACGCGCAAGTTCCGCTGGGAAGGCTTTCGCAATGTCGACGACCTGGCCAACCATCTGGTGGGCGCGCTGCTGATGGGCGTGGGCGGCGTGGTGGCGCTGGGTTGCACCATCGGGCAGGGCCTCTCGGGCATCTCGACGCTGAGCCTGGGCAGCTTCCTGGCCCTGGCCGGCATCATGGCCGGCGCGGTGCTGGCGCTGCGCTGGCAGGCGGCTCGCCTGGAGCGCATGGCATGACGGCGCTGATGGACATGGAGGCTGGCATGGAGGCAGATAGCGAACGCCGTTTCGGCGGCCTGCGTCGCCTCTACGGCGAGCGCGACTACCTGCGTCTGCGCGCCGCGCGCTTCGCGGTGGTGGGCCTGGGCGGCGTGGGTTCCTGGGCGGCCGAAGCGCTGGCGCGCATGGGCGTGGCCGAGCTCACCCTGATCGATCTGGACCAGGTGGCCGAATCCAATATCAACCGCCAGATCCAGGCGCTCAGCTCGACCCTGGGCATGGCCAAGGTGGAGGCCTTGCGGCAACGCTTTGCCGAGATCAATCCGGCCTGCCGCGTGCATCTGGTCGAGGAATTCGTCGACGAGCAAAACTGGCCGGGCCTGCTGGCGGGCCGCGCCATCGACGGCCTGGTCGATGCCTGCGACCAGGTGCGCGCCAAGGCGAAGCTGGCGGGCTGGGCGCGCGAGACCGGCACGGCCTTCGTCACCGTGGGTGCGGCGGGGGGCAAACGCCAGCCTCATCTGGTCGAGCTGCAGGACCTGGCCCTCACCACCCACGACCCGCTGCTGGCCAGTCTGCGCCAGCGCCTGCGCAAGCAGTACGGCGCCGCGCGCGTGGGCAAGATCGGGGTCAGCTGCGTCTACTCGCGCGAGCCGGTGCAACGCCCGGCCGAGTCCTGCGATCTGGACGGCAGCCTCAACTGCCACGGCTATGGATCCAGCGTGGCCGTCACCGCCGGTTTCGGCATGGCCGCGGCGGCCGAGTTGGTGAAAGAATTTTTGAAATAGTACTTGCAGGCCTCGTTTAAAAACTTCTATAATTTGAGGCTCTGCTGAACGGGGGTTGTTAGCTCAGTCGGTAGAGCAGCGGACTTTTAATCCGTTGGTCGCAGGTTCGAATCCTGCACAACCCACCAGTCATGTGGTTTCGTGGGTCCTTAGCTCAGTTGGTAGAGCAGCGGACTCTTAATCCGTTGGTCGAAGGTTCGAATCCTTCAGGGCCCACCAAAATCCCGAATCGTCGAAAGGACCTGTCGCAAGACAGGTCCTTTTTTCGTTGGACACTTTCCTGCCGGATTGCACGGTCTTGCTGGTAATCCCTCCCGAGTTGCGGGTGTTCTGTAAAGAAACGTTTCGATACCATTGCGGCTTTGTCGCGCAAGTCCCCGAAAAAGAGGGCGCAGGAGGGCGCGACGGACGGTCAAACCGTCCATCGAGATGAGCTGACGAGGGAACCCCCATGACTGTGTTCGGTGGCGCCACGGCGCCCGCGCCGGCGCGCGCAAGTGCGCCCTGGCGCCTGCTCGGGCTGAGCCTTGACCTGGAGAGCCACCGCGACATGGGCCGGCTCACGCTCGGCTTTCTCGCCTTCCACCTCCTGCTCTGGACCCTGCTGGCCACCATCAGCCACCGCGCGCCACCTTGGGACAACATCGAGCAGCTGGTGTGGATGCAATCGCTCGAGTGGGGCTATTACAAGCACCCGCCGTTTCCTACCTGGTGGGTGCATTTCTGGACCCTGCTGCTGGGGCGCTCGATCTGGGTCACCTTCTTCGCCGCGCAGCTGAACGTGGTGATGATGCTCTGGTTCGTCTGGCGCATCGCGCTGCTGGTGGCCTCGCCGCTGCGCGCCTTCAGCGCGACGGTGATGACCAGCCTGCTGGTCTACCACGGCGTGCACGGCATCATGGCCAACCACAACACCCTGCAGCTGATGCCGGTGGGCCTGCTGCTGTGGTGCACGCTGCTGGCTGTGCGCGACGGACGCTGGTGGCGCTGGGCGCTGGCCGGCGCCGCGGCGGCGCTGTGCCTGCTGGCCAAGTACAGCGCGCTGATCTGGCTGGTGGTGCTGGCCGCCTGGTTGTTGGCCGAGCCGCGCATGCGCTCCTGGCGCGCCTGGGGCGGGCCGCTGATTGCCGTGGCGGTGATGGCGGTGCTGGTCGGCCCGCATGTCGAATGGTTGTTGCGCGAGGGCGCGCCTACGCTGGGTTATGTCGACAAGGCGGTGCATGGCGAGAACGACGCGGTCAACCTCGGCCATTGGGCCCGGCTGGGCAATTTCATCGTGATCCAGCTGTTGCGCGCGCTGCCCATGCTGCTGGGCCTCGGTGCGCTCTACCTGATGCTGCGCAAGGATGGCCGCGAGGCTGTGGCACAGCGGCCGGCGCGGCCCGAGTGGCGCTTCGTCAGCTTCATGGCGGTCGGCCCCTTTGTGCTGACCTCGCTGCTGGGCGTGGCGGGCGTGCGCCTGGGCTCGGCCTGGGCCGCCACCTTCTTCATCCTGCTGGGCGTGTTCGCCTTGCGCTGGATTCCGCAGGTGAGCGCGCCGCGGCTGGCCAAGGCCACGCTGGCGGTGGGGCTGGCGATGGAGCTGCTGCTGGCCTCGGGCATGGCGATCGGCAGCGGCTGGCTGGTCGACCTGAGTGCCCGTCCGGCGCGTTCCAATTTCCCGGCCTTGCGGCTGGGCCGCGAGCTCGATGCCATCTGGGCCCAACGCATGCCGGGCCTGCCGCTGCGCGTGGTGGTGGGCGAGACCTGGCTGGCCGGCAATGTCTCGGTGCGCTCGCGCCACCAGCCCATGGTGTACATCGACGCCAACCCGGCCAAGTCGCCCTGGATCCACGAGGCCATGCTGCGCGACTGCGGCGCCCTGCTGGTGGTGGACCGGCGCGACCTGGCCAACCCACTGGACCCGCGCGTGAGCGATCTGCTGGCGCAGGCCGGCAGCAGCGGCGAGCTGCAAATCCCCTGGACGCGCCGCGAGACCGGGCCGCAGCTGGAGGTGGAGTGGGCGATTCTTGCCCCTCAGCGCGCCGGGGCCTGCCCGCCCTGAGTACCATGGCGCCATGTCGCTGAAGCTCTATCTGCTGTTTCTCGCCATGGCCACGGCCACCGTGTTCAGCCCTGGCCCCGGGGTGATGCTGACGCTCAACAACGCCATGCGCCTGGGCTGGCGGGCCAGCCTGCCGGGCATTCTGGGCATCGCCGCCGGCGCCCTGGTGGTGGCCAGCATCTCGGCCACCGGCCTGGGCCTGCTGCTGGCGAGTTCGGCGCTGGCCTTCAGCATCATCAAGCTGGTGGGCGCCGCCTACCTGGTGTACCTGGGCGTCAAGCTCTGGCGCAGCCCGGGCCTGGGCTGGCAGGATGCCGCGGCGGCCACGCCGCAGTCGGCGCGCCGCCGCTTTGCCGAAGGCCTGGCGCTGCAGTTCACCAATCCCAAGGCGATCTTCTTCTTCATCTCGGTGCTGCCGCAATTCGTCGACGCCCGCGCCGCCCATGGACCCCAGTTCGCCCTCCTGGTGTGCAGCTATGCGAGCCTGGTGGTGCTGATCCATACCGGCTATGCGATCACGGCCCAGCGTGCGCGTGGCTGGCTGCGCTCCGAGCGCACCGGCCGCGCGCTCAACCGCGCGGGCGCCATCACCTTCGTGGGCTTCGGCGTGGCCATGGCCGGCGCCAAGGCCTGAGGGCGCCCAGGGCCTTGGGCGCTGGGCTAGACTCCAGCGCCTCTATCCGCACAGCACAAGATGTCCACCCTCACCGAAGCCAGCCTGCTGCAGGCCCTGCAGACCGTCATCGACCCCAACACCCAGCAAGACCTGGTGAGCGGCAAGCAGATCAAGAACCTGCGCATCGCCGGCGCCGATGTGAGCTTCGAAGTGGAGCTGGGCTACCCGGCCGCCAGCCAGCATGCCGCCCTGCGCGAGGCCCTGGTGGCCGCGGCGCGAAGCCTGCCCGGTGTGGGCAAGGTGGAGGTGCAGGTCGGCAGCAAGATCATTGCCCATGCGGTGCAGCGCGGTGTGCAGCTGCTGCCGGGCGTGAAGAACATCGTCGCCGTGGCCTCGGGCAAGGGCGGGGTGGGCAAGAGCACCACCGCCGCCAACCTGGCGCTGGCGCTGGCCGCCGAGGGCGCCCGCGTGGGCCTGCTGGATGCCGACATCTATGGCCCCAGCCAGCCCACCATGATGGGCATCTCGGGCCGGCCCGAGAGCCTGGATGGCCAGAACATGGAACCCATGCTCAGCCATGGCCTGCAGCTGATGTCGATCGGCTTCCTGGTGGCCGAGGACCAGGCCATGATCTGGCGCGGCCCGATGGCCACCCAGGCGCTGGAGCAGCTGCTGCGCCAGACGCGCTGGCAGGAGCTGGACTATCTGATCATCGACATGCCGCCCGGCACCGGCGACATCCAGCTGACGCTGTCGCAGCGCGTGCCCGTCACCGGCGCGGTGATCGTCACCACGCCGCAGGACATCGCCCTGATCGACGCCAAGAAGGGCCTGAAGATGTTCGAGAAGGTCGGCGTGCCCATCCTGGGCATCGTCGAGAACATGGCGGTGCACATCTGCAGCCAGTGCGGCCACGCCGAGCATATCTTCGGCGCTGATGGTGGCAAGAAGATGGCGCAGCAGTACGACATCGACTACCTGGGAGCATTGCCGCTGGCGCTGAGCATCCGTGAGCAGACCGACGCCGGCCGCCCCTCGGTGGTGGCCGAACCCGACGGCGAGATTGCGCGTCTCTACAAAGACCTCGCGCGCAAGGTGGCGGTCAAGATCGCCGCGCAGGCCAAGGATTACTCGGCCAAGTTCCCGACCATCAACATCTCCAAGAACAGTTAGGCTGACTTTTTATATGAGCGGGCCAAAAGACGCTCAAAACAATCGTTAAGTCTGCGCGCCGGCGTCCGATACTCGGTCCAGGCATGGTGCTGCGCCCATGGAGTCTCCTGGGCGTGCCCGTGACCATAACGGTATCAGGGAGCCTTACAGATGAAGACGATCAAGCAGCTGTTCGCGACAGCACTGCTCGCGACGGGCATTGTCATTGCCCTTTTGTTCATGGCGATCTGGCGTGTCGGGGCGGCCACCGACACGCTCACCCAGGCGCAGAGCGCGCGCTTTCTCTCCGCCAGCCTGGCGGATGAGCTGCGCCAGAGCTCCGACGATCTGACCCGGCTGGCGCGCACCTATGTGATGACGGGCGACGCGATGTGGGAGCAGCAGTACTTCGAGGTGCTGGACATCCGCAACGGCAAGCGCCCGCGGCCCGAGGGCTACGAGAAGATCTACTGGGATTTCCGCGCGGCCGGGGTGGATCCGGCCACGAGCGGTGGCCGCGGGCGCAGCCAGTCGCTGCTGGACACCATGAAGCAGGCCGGCTTCACCGAGGCCGAGTTCGGCAAGCTCAAGGAGGCCGCCGCCAACTCCGACGATCTGGTCAAGACCGAGACCGTGGCGATGAATCTGGTCAAGGGCCTGTACGAGGACGGCCAGGGCGGCTTCACCCGCAAGGGCGAGCCCGATCTGCCCAGGGCCCAGGCGATGATGCACGACAAGGCCTACCACGCCTACAAGGCCAAGATCATGAAGCCGGTGGACGAGTTCCTGCGCATGCTGGACCAGCGCACCGAGGGCGCGGTGCAGGCTGCGCAGACCGCCAAGGACCGCTGGTACGCGCTCACCGTGCTGCTCACGCTGCTGTTGCTGGCCACCGCGATGGGCTCACTCTGGTATGCGCGCGGCTGGATCGCGCAGCGCCTGGGCGGCGAGCCGCATGAGGTGGTGGCGGTGGTGGAGGCCATCGCCGCCGGCAATCTGGCGCATCGCTTCGCCAACACCAGCCGCGACGCCGCCAGCGTGATGGGCGTGCTGGCGCGCATGGTGGAGCGCTTCTCCACCGCGGTGTCGCAGGTGCGCAGCGGCGCCGACGGCGTGGCCACCGCCAGCTCCGAGATCGCGCTGGGCAACAGCGACCTGAGCTCGCGCACCGAGCAGCAGGCCAGCGCCCTGCAGCAGACCGCCGCCTCGATGGAGCAGCTGGGCTCGACGGTGCGCCAGAACGCCGACAACGCGCACCAGGCCAACCAGCTGGCGCTCAACGCCAGCCAGGTGGCGGTGCATGGCGGCGAGGTGGTGAGCCAGGTGGTCGACACCATGAAGGGCATCAACGACAGCTCGCGCCGCATTGCCGACATCATCAGCGTGATCGACGGCATCGCCTTCCAGACCAATATCCTGGCGCTCAATGCCGCGGTGGAGGCGGCGCGCGCCGGCGAGCAGGGCCGCGGTTTCGCGGTGGTGGCCAGCGAGGTGCGTGGCCTGGCGCAGCGCAGCGCCGAGGCCGCCAAGGAGATCAAGAGCCTGATCAACGACAGCGTCGAGCGCGTCGAGCGCGGCAGCTCGCTGGTGGACCAGGCCGGCAGCACCATGCAGGACGTCGTCAACGCGATCCGCCGCGTCACCGACATCATGGGCGAGATCAGCAGCGCCAGCAGCGAGCAGAGCGCCGGCGTGCACCAGGTGGGCGATGCGGTCAGCCAGATGGACAAGACCACGCAGCAGAATGCCGCCCTGGTGGAGCAGAGCGCCGCCGCGGCCGAGAGCCTGCAGCAGCAGGCGGCGCAGCTGGTGCAGGCGGTGGCGGTGTTCCGCCTGAGCTAGCCGGCCCGGGCAGATCGCGTAGCATCTGGCTCTCGCAGCGGCAGTCGGACTGACCGCTGCGCTTTCTTGAGCAGTACGAGGAATGATGAGTCTGGATGTGTGTGCGAAAGGGCGTGGCGGGCGCCGTGAGATGCTGGCTGGTGGGCTGGCGTACGGGCTGGCCGCGCTAAGCCCGGCCTTGGCCCGCAGCCAGCCCGCGGGCGCGCTGCTGCGCCCCTGGCCCAAGGGCCAGGCCACCCCCGGCCTGGCCTTGCCCGGCTTCGAGGGCCCGGGCTGGAGCCTGGCCGAGGCCAAGGGCCGGCCGGTGCTGCTGAATTTCTGGGCCAGCTGGTGCGAGCCCTGCCGCGCCGAGATGCCCTCGCTGGAATTGCTGGCGCAACGCCACGAGCGCGAGGGCCTGCTGGTGCTGGCCGTCAACCAGCGCGAGACCGATGCCGCGATACGCCGCTATCTGCAGCTGATGCCCATCAGCCTGCCGGTGCTGCGCGATCTGGACGGCAGCACATCGCGTGCCTGGGGTGCGCGCGTGCTGCCCACCACCGTGGCGCTCGGGCGCGATGGCAAGGCCCTGTTCACCGTGATGGGCGAGCTCGACTGGACCGGGCCGCAGGCCCGCCAGTGGATCGCCCCGCTTTTTTCCTGATGAGGATTCCGTCATGACCTGCACCCGCCGCCAACTGCTGATTCAATCCGGCGCCGCCCTCGCTGCCCTGCCCATGGCCGCGTCAGCGGCGCTGGCCGCCGAGGCCTCGCGCCGCTTCGAACCCCAGGTGGGCCCCTGGCGCACGTTCGAGCTGACGCTCTCGGTGCAGGTGGCCGACCCGCAGGGGGGCGTCAAGCTCTGGCTGCCCCTGCCCGATCTGGAGACCGACTATCAGCGCACGCTGGACCAGAGCTGGAGCGGCAATGCGGGCGAGGCCAGGCTGGTGGCGGATGCGGCGCGCGGCACGCGCATGCTGTACGCGGCGTTCCCGGCCGGCGTGAAGGAGCCAACGCTGCAACTCAGCAGCCGCGTGCAGACGCGCAGCCGCGCGGTGGATTGGGCCAAGCCCGGCCGCGCCAGTGAGGATCCGGCCCTGCTGCGCGCCTGCCTGGCGCCCACCGAGCTGCTGCCCACCGACGGCATCGTGCGCCAGACCGCGCAGCGGATCATCCGCGGCGCCGGCAGCGATGTGGACAAGGTGCGCGCCCTCTACCAGTGGGTGCTGGTGAACGCGCACCGCGAACCCAAGGTGCGCGGCTGCGGCAATGGTGATATCAAGACCATGCTGGAGACCGGCAACCTGAGCGGCAAATGCGCCGACCTGAACGCGCTGTTCGTCGGCATGTGCCGCTCGGTGGGCGTGCCGGCGCGCGATGTCTACGGCCTGCGCGTGGCGCCCTCGGCCTTCGGTTACCGCGAGCTGGGCGCCAACCCGGCCAGCCTCAAGGGCGCACAGCATTGCCGCGCCGAGGTCTTCCTGCGCCAGTACGGCTGGGTGGCGATGGACCCGGCCGATGTGCTCAAGGTGATGCGCCAGGAGACGCCGGAATGGATCAAGGACGTGCAGCATCCGCTCGCCGCGCCGGTGGCCAAGGGCCTGTTCGGCGGCTGGGAGGGCAACTGGGTGGGCTACAACACGGCGCACGATCTGCAGCTGCCCGGCAGCGCCGGCAAGGCCAGCCTGCCCTTCCTGATGTATCCGCAGGGCGAGAACGCCAGCGGCCGCTTCGACGAGCTGGCGCCCGACAGCTTCAAGTACACGATCAGCTCGCGCGAGCTGCTCGCCTGAGGCCGGCATGAACGCGCCGCTGGCTCCGCAAGACCTGGCCCTGCAAGCCCTGCTGGGCCGCTATTCCGTCGGCCCCAAGCACCTGGTCGAACCCGGGCCCAGCGATGCCGAGTTGCGGCTGATGGTGCAGGCCGCGCTGCGCGCGCCCGACCATGGCGAGCTGCTGCCCTTCCGCTTCAAGCTGGTGCGGGGGGCGGCGCGCCAGCGCATGGCCGAGCTGTTCGCGGCGGCGGCGCGCGCCGCCGGCAAGGACGAGGCCGGCGCCGCGCTGGACGCCGAGCGCGCGCTCAGGCCGCCGCTCACCGTGGCGGTGCTGGCGCGCATCGACCTGGGCCATCCCCAGGTGCCGGCGCATGAGCAATGGGCCGCCGTGGGCGGTGCGCTGGCGCAGTTCCTCACGGCTGCGCATCTGTTGGGTTATGGCGGCAAGATGCTCAGCGGCGCCAAGGTGCGCAATGCCGACATCGCCGCCGCCTTCTGCGCCCCCGGCGAGACCCTGCTGGGCTGGATCGCCCTGGGCACGCCCGCCAAGCGGGCCAGCGGCCCCTCGCGCAAGGCGGGCGTGGATGTGGCCTTGCAGGACTGGCAGGGCGGGCAGGGCTGAGCGCGATGAACCGACTCCTAAACGCCTTGATGGTCCTGGCCCTGTGCTGCTGCGGGCCAGCCTGCACCGCCGAGGCGCCCGTCGCCTCCACCGCCCAGCCCAATGTCAGCGTGCTGGCGCCGCTGGCCATGCCCGGCCTGGGGCGCGAGCGCCTGGTGCGCCTCTACCTGCCGCCCAGCTATGCCAGCGCGCCCGGCCGGCGCTATCCGGTCATCTACATGCACGATGGCCAGAACCTGTTCGATGCCGCCACCGCCTACGCCGGCGAATGGGGGGTGGACGAGACCCTCAACGAGCTGGCGCGCAGCGAGGGCTTCGAGGCCATCGTGGTGGGCATAGACAACGGCGGCGAGCGCCGCATGAACGAGCTCGCCCCCTACGCGCACCCGCGCATCGGTGCGGCCGAAGGGGCGCAGTACCTGAGTTTTGTGGTCGATGTGCTCAAGCCCCTGATCGACAGGCGCTACCGCAGCCTGCCCGGGCGCGAGCACACCGCCATCATGGGCAGCTCGATGGGCGGGCTGATCTCGCATTACGCGATCCAGCGCTACCCGGACGTGTTCTCCAAGGCGGGGCTGTTCTCGCCCTCGTACTGGGTGGCGCCGGCGCTGTTTGATGACGTGGCCGCCCGTGCGCTGGCGCCGGACGCGCGCCTGTACCTGTATGTGGGCGGGCGCGAGGGCGACATGGTCGCGGACGCGCGCCGCATGCACGAGACCCTGCTGCGACGCAACCCGCCGCAAGCCCTGACCCTGCACGTCGCCCCCGAGGCCGAGCACAACGAGGCGGCCTGGCGCGCCGAGTTCGCGCGTGCGCTGCGCTGGCTGTTTCGCCCCGCCGGCGCCGCGCCAAACCCCTGAGATGCTGGGCTTTGCAGAATCCGCCGGGCATGCTTTACTAGCCATGGGCCGCCGCCACATGGCGCGTTAGACGCTGGCTGCTGCCCGATCAGCCCTTCCCCGGGGGCTTCAGGGTAGGAGAGGTGTGTCATGCCAAATCGCTTGCAAGCCCGGGCCGGAGCCTTGCTGCGGCGCGCGACGCTCAAGTTCAAGCTGGCCCTGTTCGGCATCCTGCTGTCGGCGCTGGGCGTGGGTGCGCTGTCGCTGTATGTGGTGAAGGGCCTGCGCCAGGACTTCCAGACCCTGGCCGCCAAGGGGCAGAGCACCACCGCGCTGTTCGTGGCCCGCACGCTGGACGAGCAGTTGCAGCTCAGGGTCCAGGCGCTCAGGGCGCTGGCACCGCAGGTGCTGACGCTGCTGCAGAGCCAGCCGGCCGCGCTGCCGGCCTTTCTGGCCGACAAGCCCGTCGCCGCCACCATCTTCAGCCGCGACATCTACCTGATCTCGCGCGCGGGCCTGCGCATTGCCGAGGCGCCGGCGCGCGGCTTCATCGGCACCAGCTACGCCGATTCCAGCTACTTCCAGCAGGCGCTGAGCAGCGGCGAGCCGGTGATACAGCCGCGCATGGGGCGCTTTGCCAAGCAGCCGGTGCTGATCGTGGCACTGCCGCTGAAGGACGCCGCGGGCAGGGTGGTGGCGGTGCTGTGCGGCTCCGAGCTGCTGGCGCCGGGCAGTGCCTTCCACTTTGCCGGCGAGGTGCGCAATGGCGAGACGGGCGGTTTCCACGTGGTGTCGCTGCGCGACAAGCTCTACGTCACCAGCACCGATCCCAAGCGCGCCATGAACGCCCTGCCCGCGGCGGACGAGGGCAGCGTGCTGCAGCGCCGGCTGCAGGGCGAGCTGGGGCCGCTGCTGGGGCCGGACGCGCGCGGCGTCGAAACCCTCGGTGCCGCGGCGCGCCTGAAGCAGGCCGAATGGATCGTGGTGGCCTATCTGCCGACCCAGGAGGTGTTTGCGCCCGTGCATGCGCTGGAGCAGCGCATCTATGGCGGTGCGCTGCTGATCGCGCTGCTGATGGGGGGGCTGATCTGGTGGCTGGTGCAGCGCGAGCTGGCGCCGCTGGCCGCGGCCACGCAGCGCATCGGCGCGCTGGCCCAGCAGGGCGAGCTCGATGCCGGCCTGCCGGTGTCGGGCAGCCGCGAGATCCGCCAGCTGCTGGGCAATTTCAACCATATGCAGGCGCGCCTGCGGGCCCAGCACCAGCTGATACGGCGCGAGCGCGACCAGCTCGAACTCACCGTGGCCGAGCGCACCGCCGAGCTGCAGACCAGCAATGCCGAGCTGCGCCGCAAGCAGCGCTTCATCCATGCCGTCACCGACGCCATGCCCGGCATGCTCAGCTACTGGGACGCCGATCAGACCTGCCGCTTTGCCAACCGCGCCTATCTGGCCTGGTACGGGCGCGCGCCCGAGGACATGCTGGGCATGCCGATGGCCGAGCTGCTGGGCCCCGAGCTATTCGCACGCACCGAGCCCCATGTGCAGGCGGTGCTGCGCGGCGAGCGGCAGCGCTTCGCGCGCAGCATGGTGAAGGCCGATGGCAGTGAGGGCTTTGCCTGGGCCGAGTACATGCCCGATGTGGTGGCGGGCCAGGTGCTGGGCTTCTACGCGATGGTGACCGACGTCACCGCGCTCAAGCAGGCCGAGCGGCGCCTGGAGGAGTTGAACGCCGAACTGGCGCAGCGCGCCAGCCAGGCCGAGACGGCCACCCATGCCAAGTCGGAGTTCCTCGCCAATATGAGCCACGAAATCCGCACCCCGCTCAACGGCATCCTGGGCATGGCCCATCTGATGCGGCGTGCCAGCCTGCCGCCCGCGCAGGCCGAGCGCCTGGACAAGATCCTGCGCTCGGGCCAGCACCTGCTGCGCCTCATCAACGACATCCTCGACCTCTCCAAGATCGAGGCCGGCCAGCTGCAGCTGGAGGAGCGCGACTTCCTGCTCGACGAGGCGGTGGCGGCGGCGGTCGACGTGGTCGGCAACGCCATCCAGGCCAAGGGCCTGCGGCTGGAGCTGCAGCTGGAGGGCCTGCCCAATGCCTTGCGCGGCGATGCCACGCGGCTCTCGCAGGCGCTGCTGAACTACCTGGGCAATGCGCTCAAGTTCACCGAGACGGGCGGCATCACGCTGCGCGGCCAGCTGCTGGAGCAGGGCGCGCAGGACTGCCTGCTGCGCTTCGAGGTGCAGGACACCGGCATCGGCCTGCGCCCCGAGCAGCAGGCGCGGCTGTTCCGCGCCTTCAGCCAGGCCGAGCAGTCCACCGCGCGGCGCTATGGTGGCACCGGCCTGGGCCTGGCCATCACCCAGCGCATCGCCGCGCTGATGGGCGGCGAGGTGGGCCTGCGCAGCACGCCGGGGCAGGGCAGCTGCTTCTGGATGACGGCCAGGCTGGCGCTCGCCGAGCACACCGTGCCGGGGCTGCTGCCCGCCGAGCCTGGCGTGCAAGCCGAGCAGCGCCTGGCCCAGCGCCACGGCGGCCGGCGCGTGCTGGTGGTCGACGACGATCCGGTGAACCAGCTGGTGGCCCAGGGCCTGCTGCAGGAGGTGGGCCTGGTGGTGGATGTGGCGGAGACCGGCCTGGAGGCGCTGACCCTGCTGGCCAGCCAGCCCTATGCCCTGGTGCTGATGGACATGCAGCTGCCCGGCATGGATGGCCTGCAGGCGACGCGCGCGCTGCGCAAGCTGCCGGGCTGCGCGCAGCTGCCGGTGCTGGCGATGACGGCCAATGCCTTTGCCGAGGACCGCGAGCAATGCCTGCAGGCCGGCATGGACGACTTCATCAGCAAGCCGGTGGACCCGGAGCGGCTGTTCGCCACCCTGCTGCAATGGCTCGATCAGGCGGACGGCACGCAGCGCGCCGGCCGGGCGCTGCGCAGCGCCGCCTGAGCCAGGCCGCTCAGGTCTGGATCGCCATCGCGACCAGCTCGCTGTAGAGGCAGACGCTGCCGGGGCCGCGTCGCTTGCCTTCGTAGAGCGCCAGGTCGGCCTGGCCCAGCAGCACATCCGGCAGGCCGGCATCGTCGGG
Source organism: Roseateles sp. FW301-B2 (assembly GCF_058788955.1). Lineage (NCBI taxonomy): Bacteria > Pseudomonadati > Pseudomonadota > Betaproteobacteria > Burkholderiales > Sphaerotilaceae > Roseateles > Roseateles sp. FW301-B2. The sequence continues at coordinate 132,289 of NZ_JBYTBE010000008.1, read as the reverse complement.
AAAGATCGCCACGCCGGCGCAGGCCGAGATGCGCACGCTGGGTTGCCCGTGCAACTCGATGGGCTGGCGCAGCAGGGCGATCACGCGCTGCAGCGCGGCCACCGCCTCGCCCACCTGCTCGAGCTGGTTCATGAGAATGACGAACTCGTCGCCACCCAGCCGGGCCACCGTGTCGTTGCCGCGCATGCATTGCGCCAGGCGCTGGGCCACCACGCGCAGCACCTGGTCGCCGGCGGCATGGCCGTGGCGGTCGTTGACCGGCTTGAAGCCGTCCAGGTCCAGATAGCACAGCGCCAGCCGCCGCCCCTGTCGCTCGGCCAGCGCCAGCGCCTGCGGCAGCCGGTCCATCAGCAGCAGGCGGTTGGGCAGGCCGGTGAGGGCATCGTGGTAGGCGTAATGCTCCATCTCGGCATGGGTCTGCTTGAGCGCGGTGATGTCCTGCACCGTGCCATGCAGGCGCCGCACCCGGCCCCGGGCGTCGCGGGCCGCCTCGCCGCAGATATGCACCCAGCGCCGCGCGCCATCCTCGCGTTGCAGCTCGGCATCGCATTGGTAGGGCTTGCCGTCCTGCAGGCAGCGTTCCACGCAGGCGGCCAGCGCGGTCCAGCTGTGCGGCGAGAAATAGCGCTGCACCTCGGGGTAGACGGCCGGCCCGGCCTGCGGCGCGCGGCCATAGAGCCGGTAGATCTGCGGCGACCAGTAATGCTCGCCGGACTGGCAGTCCCAGGTCCAGTTGCCCATGCCGGCGAGGTGCTGGACCTTGCGCAGCTCGGCCTCGCGCGCCGCCAGCAGGGCGGTGCGGCGGTACAGCAGGCCGGCCGACAGGGCCGTGACCAGCAGGGCCAGCAAGGCCAGGCCGGCCAACGTCAGGGCCTCGGTCCGCCAGGCGGCCTGGTCGGCGGAGGTGGCCAGGCCCACCAGCACATAGAAGGGGTAATGCTCGAGGCGCTGGTAGGCGTTGCTGCGCTCGATGCCGTCGATGGCGGTGCTGGCCAGGTAGACGCCTGCCGCGGGCGCGCGGTGCACGGCCTCGCGCAGCTGCGCCGACACCTCCTTGCTGCCCACCGCGCCATGGGTGTCGGGATGGCGGTGCACCAGGGCCAGCTCGGCGTTGCGCAGGGTGGCGGCGCCGGCCGGCCCGAGCTCGGCGCTCGCCAGCACCGGGCCCAGGCTGCTGGTGGCGACATTCGCGTAGAGCACGCCGGCAAAGCTGCCATCCGCTGCGTTGAGGCGGCGCGCCAGCACGATCACCCAGGTCTTGCCATCGTCGGCACGCAGCGGGCCGTCCACCCACAGCGCCGCTGCAGCCTGGTCGCGCGCGCTGCCGAAGAACTGGCGCTCGGCCACCTGCGGGGCCGGCAGCGCCAGGGCGCGGCTGCTCCATTGCACCTGGCCGCCAGCGTCGGCGAGTTGCAGGCTCAGCAGTTCCGGATGCAGGCGCTGGTGCTGCCTGAGCAGGCCCGGCAGCAGCGCCGCCGGGCTAGTGCCCGCCTTCAGCGTCTCGGCATGGGCGCTGGAGAGCAGCTGCAGGCTCAGGTCCAGCTTGTCGAAACGGTCGCCGAGGCGCTGTGCATAAAGCCGCGCCAGGTTCTGCGTCGCCAGGCCGGCACGCTCGCGATAGCCGGCCCGGGCCTGCCAGATGGCCAGGCCGGCCAGGCCGAGGATCAGCAGGCCGACCAGGCAAACCGTCAGCGCATAGAGCGCCGGGCGCTGCCCCTGCCCGGCCCTGGGGCTTGCGGCCCGGGCCTTGTTCGCCTTGCTGTCATGCATACGCTGGTCCGCGTCGGGCGGCCAGTCCCTGTACTGTTCTTGGTCTTTGCCGTCACTCTAGGCCCGGGCTTCGGTGCGCGGCTTGCTTTTGGTCAAGAGCGGCCTCAAACGCTCTTGATCCAGTCGCGTACCAGGGCCTGCAGGGCGGGCGTGCCGGCACGCAGGTCGGCGGCATCGGCATAGAGCAGCTGCGCGCGGTCCTGGCCCAGCCAGCGCAGCCGCCCGGTCGGGTCCTCGAGCTGCGGGCCGGGGCCGCTGCGCACCTTGGCGCCCCGATGCAGGATCAGACCCAGCCCCAGCTTGGCGCGCAGATGGGTGGTGGCAAACCATTCCCGCGTGCGGAAGCTCGGCGCGTTCCACTTGATGCCCTCGCTGATGCTGGCGTCGGCCGCCAGCATGGCCAGGCGCAGCGCCTCGATGGCCGGCTTGTGCGCATGCTCGAGGGCGGCCATGAAGGCATCCACTGCGGCGCGTTCGTGCTGGGCGGCTGGCATGTTTGCGTGCTCAGGGTGCGGTGGCGTAGGGCGGCGCCAGCCGCAGATCGGCCAGCACCAGGGCGATGGCCGACTGTACCTGGGGCAGGCTGCGCGCCCAGGCTTCCAGGGCGGCGGCGCGCGCGGCCTCGGGCACGCAACCTTCCAGGTAGACCACCCGGCCCTGCACCGTGACCCAGAGGCTGCTGCCGCTCAGCAAGTCGGCCTGTTGCGGCAGGGCGGCACGCAGCGCGGCGGCGATGTCCTGGTCATAAGAATAGAAGTTGGCGCGCTCGCAGCGCCCGGCCAGCCAGCAGCTCGTGCCCTTTTCGGCGCGGTGATGGGCTTGCACGCGCCGCTCGGCCTCGGTGATGAAGGGGCCCCGCGGCACCGGGCAGGCCGGCAGCGCAGCGGCGATCTGGAAGAAGGGGTCGTCGAACCAGTTGCGGCGCTGCGGCGCATCGTCGGCCCGCGCCGGCCCGGCCAGGCCGAAGCACAGACCAAGCCACAGCGCGGCAAGGCCAACATGGCCGCAACGCGCGCGCATCGGCTTACTGGATGAGGCCCAGTTGCAGGTTCAGCTGCAGCGCCTGCCTGGACTTGTTGCTCCACATCCAGCAGTAGTCCTGCGCGCTCTCGACCGTCAGGCTGCCCTGCTCCTGGGCGGACTGCTCGACGCGCGCCGGGTAGCGCACCTCCTTGCCGAGGTGGTAATGGATGTTGAAGTTCAGCGGCGCGTCCGACTGGTAGGCCCAGTCGACCTTCTGGCCGGCCTTCAGGGGGCCGCAGATCTCGGCGAACTTGCCGGGCGCCACGCTCAGCTTGCGCTCGAAGCGGCCGGCATCGCTCCAGCCCAGCTCGATCAGCTCGGCCCGCGCCGCGCCCGCCAGCAGCAATGCGCCCAGCAGCGTACCCAACAGCGTACCCGACCGCACTCGGCCGGCCCTCATGGCGCCACCTCCAGCTCGGTCACCACCATGCCGGTGGCGGCGTTCTCGGCGGCGAAGCGGACCTTGCTGCCGACCTTGAGCTTGTCCAGCCAGGCCGGGTCCTTGAGCTGGAACACCATGGTCATGGGCGGCATGTCGAGGTTCTTGATCTCCGCATGCTTGAGCGTGATCTTCTTGTTTTCCTTGTCGATCTTGCGCACCTCGCCCTCGGTCAGGGTGGGGGCGGCGCCCGCGTTCGCCAGGCCCAGGGCCAGCATCAGCAGCAGGGATTTCATCGTCGTTCCTCAGGAATAGCGTTGATAGACACGGCTGCCGCCGTCGTGGCCCAGCAGCAGCACCTGGTAGGGGTCCTTGCGGCCGCCGTATTCGGGGCCGTCCATGCCCGGCGAACCCACCGGCATGCCGGGCACCGCCAGGCCGATCGCCCGCGGGCGCTCGCGCAGCAGGCGCAGGATCTCGCGCGCCGGCACATGGCCCTCGATGGCGTAGCCGCCCACCTGGGCGGTGTGGCAGGAGCCATAGTCGAGCGCCACGCCCAGGCGGGCGCGCGCGTCGGTATTGCCGCTGTCGAAGCTGCGCACCTTGAAGCCATGGGCCTCCAGGTGCTTGATCCAGTCCTTGCAGCAGCCGCAGGCCGGGCCCTTCCAGACCTCCACCACCGGCAGGGCGGGTTTGGCGGCGCGGGCCGGGATGGCTGGCAGGGCGGCCGCGACCAGGCTGGCCAGCAGCAGCCGGCGTCTATCGCGCGATCTTGTCATCGCTGTTTCTCCTTGACGATGATCTTGCCCACCATGCCGGCCTGGTAATGGCCGGCGATCAGGCAGGCGAAATCGAATTCGCCGGCGCGGTTGAAGGTCCAGACGATCTGGGCCTGCTGGCCCGCCGGCACATGGGCCATATAGGGCTCGTCATGCTCCATGTTCGGGAATTTGAGCATCAGCGCGGCGTGCTCATCGAGTTCCGCCTTGGTGCCCAGCACGAACTCATGCAGCATCGCGCCCTCGTTCTTCACCACGATGCGCAGGGTCTCGCCGCGCCGCACCTCGAGGCGGTCGGGCGTGAAGCGCATGTCGTCGCTCATCACGAAGCGCACCGTGCGCCCGGCGGCCCTGGGCTCGGCGGCGATGCCCCAGGCCTTCTGCTCCTTGCGCAGCGGGCCGGCGTGCTTTTCGCCGCCATGGGCTTGCGCGCCGCCGAGCGCGCCCAGGCTCAGCAGCGCGGCCAGTAGCCAGCGCCTATTTTCAATGCCCATGGTGTGCTCCCGTCGGCTTGCGTATGTTCACCTCGACCGCCGGCGTGCCGGCACTGGCGGCCGGCCGCGCCGGCTCGGCCAGCGGCCCCTGCCATTCATGCGCCAGGGTGCCGGGCGGATGCTTGAACCAGCCGGGGTCGCTGTAGTCGCCCGCCTTCTGATCCTTGCGCACCTTCAGCATGCTGAACATGCCGCCCATGCCCACCGGGCCGAAGGGGCCGTGGCCGGTCATCATCGCGGCGGTATTGTCGGGCAGGGGCATTTCCATCTCGGTCATGTCGTGCATGCCGCGCTCGCCCATCACCATGTAGTCGGGCACCAGCTGCGTGATCTTGCGCGCCAGCTGGCGGTGGTCCACGCCGATCATGGTGGGCACGTTGTGGCCCATCGCGTTCATGGTGTGGTGGCTCTTGTGGCAGTGGAAGGCCCAGTCGCCTTCCTCGTCGGCAATGAAGTCCAGCTGCCGCATCTGGCCCACCGCCACATCGGTGGTGACCTCGGGCCAGCGCGCGCTCCTGGGCACCGGGCCGCCATCGGTGCCGGTGACCATGAACTCATGGCCGTGCAGATGGATGGGATGGTTGGTCATGGTGAGGTTGCCGACGCGGATGCGCACCTTCTCGCCCTGGCGCGCCACCAGGGGCGCGATGCCCGGGAACACGCGGCTGTTCCAGGTCCAGAGGTTGAAGTCCAGCATCGTCATGATCTTGGGCGTGGCGCTGCCGGGCTCGATGTCGTAGGCGTTCAGCAGGAACACATAGTCGCGGTCCACCGGGTCGATGAGCGGATGTTTGCCCTTGGGATGGGTGATCCACAAGCCCATCATGCCCATCGCCATCTGCACCATCTCGTCGGCATGCGGGTGGTACATGAAGGTGCCCGGGCGGCGCGCCACGAACTCGTAGACATAGGTCTTGCCGGGCGCGATCGGCGGCTGGGTCAGGCCGGTGACGCCGTCCATGCCGCAGGGCAGGCGCTGGCCATGCCAGTGCATGCTGGTGACCTCGGGCAGCTTGTTGGTGACGAAGATGCGCACGCGGTCGCCCTCCACCACCTCGATGGTGGGGCCGGGACTCTGGCCGTTATAGCCCCATAGATGGGCCTTGAAGCCGGGCGTCATCTCGCGCACCACCGGCTCGGCCACCAGATGGAACTCCTTCACCCCGCCGTTCATGCGCCAGGGCAGGGTCCAGCCGTTCAGCGTCACCACCGGGTTGTAGGGGCGGCCGCTGGCGGGTTGCAGCGGCGGCTGGGTGTCGGGCGAGGTCTGGATGACGGGTTCGGGCAGGGCGGCCATCGCCACCTTGCTGACCGTGCCGGCCGCAAGCGCCGCACCGCCGAGAAAGTTTCTGCGGGAAACCATGGGCTTCTTTCAGTGGCCACCGCTGTCAGCGGCGGCGGGTGTGGCGGTGATTGCGCCGGCCTGGGCGAGGCCGGGCTTGCCCAGCAGGGCCTGGTCCAGATCGGCCTTGGCGAGCCAGAAATCGCGCTGCGCGTCGATCGCTGAAGCCACGCTGGCGATCTGCGCGCGCGTGTCGGCCAGCAGCTCGAACACGCCGATCAGCATGCCGTTGTAGCGCAGCAGGTTTTCCTCGGCGATGCGCTGGCGCAGCGGCACGATCTCTTGCAGATGGTGTTGGGCGATGGCATGGGCGGAGCGGTAATTGCCATAGGCCTCGCGCAGCTCCGAGCGGGCGTTGATGGCGGTCTCGGCGACGCGCTCCAGTGCCTGCAGATACTGGCTCTCGGCGCGCTGCACGCGCGCCTGGCCCCAGTCGAACAGCGGCAGCTCCAGGCTCAGCTCCCAGCCGCGCTGGGTGGGCGCCTGGTTCGAGCTGTTGCGCACCAGGCCCAGCTCCAGCACGTTCACCAGGCGCGTCACGCGGCTCAGGCCCAGCTGCCGCGCGAGCGCCTCGCTGGCCAGCCTGGCGCCCTGCACATCCAGGCGCCGGGCCATGCCGATGCGCTCGATCTCGGGCAGCTCGTCGGCCTGGGCGGGCAGCTCGGGCAGGCGCTCGGGCAGGGCCAAGCGCGTCGCCTGCTCGCCCCACAGGCCCAGCAGGCGGGTGAGGCGCTCGCGCCGGGCGCGCTGCTGCTGCTCGGCGCGCGCCAGCCCGAGCGCGGCATCGGCATAAAAGCCCTGCTCACGGGCGCGCTGCAGTGCGTTGAAGTTGCCCACCTGGGCCATGCGGCGCGCCAGCTCGGCGCCGGCCTCGGCGGCCTCCATCACCTGGGCGGCATAGCGCCGCGCTTGCTCGGCGGCGACCGCCTCAATCCAGGCCTTGCGGGTCTCGGCCGCGAGGCTCAGCACCTCCAGGGCGACGCGCTGCTTGCTTTGCTCGAAGCGCCGCGCCTCGAGCTGGCCGGCCCAGGGCAGGGCAAGCAGCCTGGCCAGGTTGAGGTGCAGGCCGCGCTCGAGCTCATGCTCGTCGCCGCGCTGCAGGCTGGCCAGGCTGAGGCCCGGATTGGGCAGGCGGCCGGCCTGCACGAAGTCCGCCTCGCTGATGCCCAGCTCGTGGAAGCTGGCCTGCAGGCCGCGGTTGTTGAGCAGGGCCAGCTGCACCGCGGCCTCGGCGTCCAGCGGCTGCGTCAGCAGTTCGGCCACGCGCTGCTGGATCGCCGCGCGCTCGGCGTCGCTGCGCGCCCAGCGCAGCTCCTTGTCCAGATGGGTGCGGGCGCTCTGCTGCACCGGGCCGAAGCCGCCATCGGCGCTGAAGCCGGCGCAGCCGCCCAGCAGGGTCAGGCTCAGAGACGCGAGCAGGCGCCTCATGGCGAATCGGCTCCGCGCGGCGCTGAGGCCGCTGAGGCCGCGCTGGCCGGTGCAGTGGGCTGGGCCGCCTCGCGCGCATAGGCACGCCAGCCGCCGCTGCGCAGCACCTGCTCATTGGCCTCGCGCCAGGGCGTGGCCGGGGCCTCGTCGAGGCGGCGGTAGGCGCTCAGCGCCTTGGGCGCCTCGGCCCTGGGCACGCGGGCCTGCGCGTCCGCCGGGTCGCCGGGCTGCGCCAGCGCCTGCAGGGTGCAGCCCAGCAGCGCCATCCATCCGAGTCGTTTCAACAACATGACCTCACTCTAAGTGAAGCCGTGCATGTTCGGGCTTGCCATGGGGGCAAGGTCAAGCCCGGCGGCGGGGCCCTGCGTCGGGCGCGGCCTCAGTGCTTGCGGCGCAGCAGCAGGCCCACGGTGGCCAGGCCCGCCAGCAGCAGGGCCCCGCTGGCGGGCTCGGGTACGGCGGGCGTCACCAGCAGCGGCTCCCAGGTGTAGGAGATGGTGTTGTTGAGGTTGTCGCTGACGCGGCCGGGCAGGTTGTAGCCGGGCCAGCCGAAGGCGTCGTACTCGGTGTAGGGCGCCTCCTCATGGTTGGAACTGGCCATGTGCTCGACGGTGTCGGAGCCGCCGTCGAAACGGTATTCGCCCAGCGCGTAGACGATGCCGTTGAGGTTGGCCATGCCGTGGTGGAAGGCGCCCACCGCCCGGTTGCCCGAGAAGAACAGCTCGAAGTCGCTCAGCTCGTAACCGTACAGATAGCCGTCGCCGTCCAGGTCTTCGCCGCTGAAGTGGCCGGTGATGCGGGCGCCATCGGCGAAGCCGCCCTGGCTGAAGTTGTAGCTGGCGGCCTGGACGCTGCTGCCGATGCACAGGCCGGCGGCGGCCAGGGCCAGGGTGGTGACGAGCGGGTAGAGGTGACGGAGTTTCATGATTGTTTCCCTGAGCGATGAAGTGACGCCAGTGTCGGGATTGCGCCCTCTGCGCGCATCGCCTGAACGGGCCACGGCGCATGGCCGGGGCCACCCATGCCGAAAGCGATGCCAAGGGTCTGTGCCGTGGCCCGTTCGGGCCACAGTTCGCCACAATCGAGCGCTGCGAATCACGCGACCCTGGGCCGCACATGCAAACATTCAGCTCCCCTGGCTGGCTGCAGGCCTGCAGCGCCGCAATGCTGCGCGGCACCCTGCAGGCCCTGCTCAAGCCGGTGTTCTCGCCGCGCTTTTCCATCCCCTTCCAGCGCCGCTGGCTGCGCGGGCTGGCGCACAGCACGCTGCCGGCGCGCGGCGTGCGGCGCGAGGCCGCGCAACTGGGCGGCCGGCCCGGCGAGTGGCTGCGGGCGCGCAGCGCGGCGCCCGATGCGGCCATCGCGCCCGGCGCCGTGCTCTATCTGCATGGCGGCGCCTATTGCGTGGGCGCGCCGGCCACGCACCGCGCGCTGACCGGCCGGCTGGCGCTGGCCACCGGCCTGCCGGTGTTCGCGCTGGACTACCGGCTGGCGCCCGAGCATCCCTTTCCGGCCGGCCTGGACGACGCGCTGGCGGCCTACCGGGCGCTGCGCGCCCAGGGGCCGGTGGTGCTGGCGGGCGATTCGGCCGGCGGCGGCCTGGCGCTGGCCTGCGCGCTGGCGCTGCGGGAGGCCGGCGATGCCGCGCCCGCCGCGCTCTACCTGATCTCGCCCTGGGCCGATATGCGCGCCGAGGCCGCGCCCGCGCGGCCGGTGCCGGGCGAGGCCATGCTCAGCTCGGCCTGGGTGCTGGATTGCGCGGCCAAGTACCTGGGCAAGACCGCGCCCGAGCACCCCTGGTGCTCGCCGCTGCTGGCCGATCTGCGCGGCCTGCCACCCACGCTGATACAGGCCGGCACCGACGAGATGCTGCACGGCCAGGCGCTGGCGCTGGAGGCCGCGCTGCGGGCCGCCGGCGTGGCGGTGCGCTGCGAGGTGGACCAGGCGCGCTGGCATGTGTTCCAGCTGCATGGCGGCGTGCTGGCGAGTGCCGACGCGGCGCTGGCGCGCGCCGCCGCCTTCATCGCCCCGCCGATGGCGGCCGCGCGCGCGCCGGTGCAAGCCACGCACGAGGTCGTCATCATGGGCGCCGGCATGTCGGGCCTGTGCATGGCGATCCAGCTCAAGCGGGCCGGCATGCACGACTTCGTGCTGCTGGAGAAGCAGACCGGCCTGGGCGGCACCTGGTGGGACAACCGCTATCCCGGCGCCCATGTGGACGTGCCGGCGCCCGCCTATTCCTTCAGCTTCGCGGCCAACCCGCGCTGGACGCGCCGCTTTGCCTCCGCGCCCGAGATCCACCGCTATATGCAAGACCTGGCACTGCGCCATGGGCTGCTGCCGCATCTGCGCCTGGGCACGGCGGTGCAGGAGGCCGGCTTCGACGCGGCCAGCGGCCAGTGGGCGCTGCGCACCGACCGTGGCGACCATTACCGCGCGCGCCATTTCGTCTGCAGCACCGGGCCGCTGAACCAGCCGCGCTGGCCCGACATCCCCGGCCTGACCGAGTTCCAGGGCGAGCGCCTGCATTCGGCGCGCTGGGATGCCACGGTGCCGCTGCAGGGCCGGCGCGTGGCGGTGATAGGCACGGGCTCCACCGCCTCGCAGCTGGTGGCGCCGATCGCCGCGCAGGCGGGGCAGCTGCATGTGTTCCAGCGCACCGCCAACTGGGTGCTGCCGCGGCTGGACCGCCGCTACTTCGGCATCGACCGCCTGCTGGCGCGCCTGCCGCCCTACAGCGCCGCGGTGCGCTGGGCCTGGGTGCAGGCGCTGGAATGGGGGCGGCGCGGCTTCGACGAGGGCACGCTGGCGCGCCGCGGCATGCTGGCCACGGCGGCCGCGCACCGCCAGCGTCAGGTGGCCGACCCGGCGCTGCGCGCCAGGCTCACGCCCAGCTACCCGCTGGGCTGCAAGCGCATCATTTATTCCAACGACTACTACCCGGCGCTCGGCCGCCCCAATACCGAGCTGGTGACCGAGGCGATCGCGCGCATCACCGCGCGCGGCATCGTCACCGCCGACGGGCGCGAGCGGCCGCTGGATGTGCTGGTCTGCGCCACCGGCTTCGACACCCAGCAATTGCTCGCCTCGCTGCAGATCCGCGGCCAGCAGGGGCAGTTGCTCGGCGAGGTCTGGCGCGCCAGCCCCGAGGCCTATCTGGGCTGCACGGTGGCGGGTTTTCCGAATCTCTACCTGATGCTGGGCCCGAATACCGCCACCGGCCACACCTCGACCCTGCTCTATATCGAGCCCCAGGTGCAGCATGCGCTGGCCTGCATGCGCGAGCTGCGCCAGCGCGGCCAGCAATGGATCGCCGTGCGGCCCGAGGCGCAGCGCGCCTACAACGAGGGCCTGCAGGCGCGCCTGCGCGGCTCGGTCTGGACGCAATGCCACAGCTGGTACCAGGGCGCGGACGGCCGCGTCGCGGCGATCTTCCCGGGCTTCACGGCCGAGTACCAGCGGCGCGTGCGGCGGCCCGATTTCTCGGCCTATCAGTTCGGCTAGAGAATGCCCAGCGCCTCTTCCAGCTCGCGCGGCGCGTAGGGCAGCGGGCGCTCGGGCCAGGCCCGCACCAGCTCGCACATGCGCTGGTTCAGCGGTGCGCGGCGGCCGAGCTGGTGGGCCAGGCGCACGACCTCGCCGCACAGCGCGTCGATCTCGGTGGCGCGGCCCAGCGCCAGATCGTCGGCCATGCTGGAGCGCGCCTTGGCATCGATGCGCAGCATGCGCGTGGCGAGCAGGCGGAACAGCGGCGAGGGCAGGCGCAGCAGCGCCGGCAGGCGCGCCGGTGCCACCGCCGCCACCTTGGCGGGCGCCAGGCCGGCGGCGCGCAGCAGGCCCAGCGCCTCGTCCTGCAGGGCGGCCAGGCAGCGGCGGTAGCCGCGCTCCAGCAGCTGTGCCTTGAGCGGGCGGCCCGAGAGCGCGTTGACCGGGTTGTTCAGGTTCAGCAACAGCTTGCCCCATTGCAGCGGGCGCAGATCGGCATGCAGCTGCAGCGTCAGCCCCTGGCTGGCGAAGGCCTCGACCAGGGGCGGCAGGGCGTCGTCGCGCGCGGCCGCCAGGGCGCCGGTGCTGCCGCGGTGGTAATGGCCGGGCGCCAGCGCCGCCACATTGAAGGGCACCATGCCGGCGCGCAGGCGCAGCGCGGGCGCGGCCTCCTGGGCGCGCTCGGCATTGCCCAGGCCGTTCTGCATCGAGAGCACCGGGCTGCCGGCGGGCAGGGCCGACTGCAGCGCCTGGGCCGCCGCCACGGTGCCGCCGGTCTTCACGCAGAGCAGGGTCAGGCAGGGGCGCAGGCCGGGCGGGATGCAGCTGGCCAGCTGCAGCTCGGCCGCCGGGATGTGCGCGTCGCGGCCGTCCAGGTCGCTGAGGCGCAGGCCATGCGTGGCCAGCTCGTCCAGCACGCGCGGCCGGCCCACATAGAGCACCGGCCAGCCGGCGCGCTGCAGGCTGCCGCCCAGAAAGCAGCCGATCGCGCCGGCGCCCATCACGAGCACCGGGGCTTGCGCGGGGTCGGCCACCTCAGGCGACGGGGTGGGTCAGGTCGCGGATGATGGTGGGGCCGACGCGCTGCTCGATCTCGCGCAGCAAGGCCTGACCCCAGCCGAGCGCGAACATCGCCTCGGCCACCACGAACATCGGGCCCACCAGCAGGCCCACCAGGTCGTCCACGAAGGCGGGCTTCTTGCCCTCGTAGTAATGGCCGACGAACTGGATGATCCAGCCCAGCACGAAGCTGCCCACGCCCCAGCCCAGCCAGCTGGCGCTGCTGCCCGCGGCGAGCGGCTCGGCCAGCGCCATCAGGAGGGCGTTGACGGCGCTCACCGCCAGGCCCAGCGGCAGATTGCCGCGCGTCAGGTACCAGATGGTGCTGGCGCCCCACAGCAGCCAGGCGGCGCTGAGGGCGTGGCCGGCGATGCCGAACTGGGCGCGCGCCAGCAGGATGCCGATCGCGAACACGATCAGCGGGATGCCGACGAAATGGGTGGCGATATTGCGGCGGTCGCGGTGGTAGGCCGCGTACTGGGCCATCAGGTCGGTGGCGGAGCGGAAGGGGCTGGCTGCCATGATGATGTCTCCATTGCTGTCGATGGCCCCATGGTAGGACGATGGTGGCCTTGATGACTGTCAAAATGCCGACAATCGCGGCGCGCGCAAACCCTGAGTCAGCCCATGTCCGCCTTTCTTTTGAATCCCAGCGAACTGGCCCTCCTGCAGGCCAACCCCTGGTTCCGCGCCTGCGCCGCTGCGCTGCAGCAGCAGCTGTGCGAGGCGGGGCGGCGCGTGCACCTGGCCGCCGGCCAGACCCTGTTCGCGCGCGGCGCCCAGCCCGAGGGCCTGTGCTTTGTGCTGGCCGGCGCGCTGCGCGTCGGTTCGCTGGGCCGCGATGGCAGCGAGCGGCCGCTGACCTATCTGGAGCCGGGCCAGTGGTTCGGCGAGATCTCGCTGCTGGACGACCTGCCGCGCACCCACGATGCGGTGGCGGACGGCCCGGCGAGCGTCTGGCTGCTGCCGCAGCGCGAGCTGCAGGACTGGCTCAACACCCACCCGGCCTGCTGGCGCGACCTGGCGCGCCTGGCCTGCGCCAAGCTGCGCGCCAGCTTCGAGGTGCTCGAAGACATTGCCCACCTGCCGCTGGAGCAGCGCCTGGCCAAGCGCCTGGCCCTGGTGGCGCGCGGCTTCGACAGCGCCGCCATGCAGTTGCCCAAGTCGCGCCTGCGCCTGCCGCAGGAGCAGCTGGCGCTGATGCTGGGCGTGAGCCGGCAGACCGTCAACAAGGCGCTCAAGAGCCTGGCCGAGCGCGGCCTGCTGGCCCTGCACTATGCCGAGATCGAGCTGCTGGACCTGGCGGGCCTGGACGCGCTGGCCGCCGAGGGCCGGCCGTGAGGCGCGCGCTGGCGCTGCTGCTCGTGTTTGTCCTGGCCGCCTGCGCGCGTGCACCCGGCCCGGTGGTCGACCTGCCAGCCCAGGCTGTCGTGCCGGCGCCGCCGGGCCTGTGGTCGGTGGACGCCAGCGCCTCGCAGCTGCGCATCCTGGTGCTTCGCGGCGGCCGCCTGGCGGCCCTGGGCCACAACCATGTGCTGGGCCTGCCGCCGCTGCGAGGCGGGGTGCAAATGCCCGCTGCGCTGCTGGAGCTGAGCTTTCGCCTGGACGAGCTGGAATTCGACCGGCCGGCCTGGCGCGCCGCGCTGGGGCCGGACTTCGCCTCGGTGCCGGATGCCGACAGCATCGCCGCCACGCGCCGGAACATGCTGATCGCGCTGGAGGCCGAGCGCTTCCCGCTGGTGCGGCTGCAGGCCCGGGGCCGGGACGGCGAAACCCTGCAGCTGGACCTGACGCTGCACGGCCAGACGCGCTCCATCAGCGTGCCGCTGCAGCTGGACCTGCAGGCGCACAGCTTGCGCGCCCGCGCGCGCTTTGCCATCAAGCAAAGCGACTTCGGCATCCAGCCCTTCAGCGTGCTGGGTGGGCTGCTGGCGGTGCAGGACGAGCTGCGCATCGAGGCGGATCTCTGGCTGAGGCCCTAAGTCGCGAAGCGCGCCGACACCAGCCGCAGCGGCGGTGGCTCGGCCGGTTCGGCGGGCCGCTGCAGCACGCGCCCGAGAATCGCCGCCTCATGGCGTGCAAACGCCGGCGCGCCATGCTGGCGTGGCCGGGGCAGCTCGATGCGGCGATCCAGCGCCACGCCGCGATCCTCGATCAAGAGCACGCGCCCGGCCACCGCCACTGCCTCGGCCACGTCGTGGGTGACCAGCAGGGCGGTGAAGCCGTGGCGCTGCCAGAGCGACTCGAGCAGGCGGTGCATCTCGATGCGGGTGAGCGCATCCAGCGCGCCCAGGGGCTCGTCCAGCAGCAGCAGGCGCGGCGCATGCACGAGGGCGCGCGCCAGCGCCACGCGCTGGCGCTGGCCGCCCGAGAGCCGGGCCGGCCAGTCCTGCGCGCGCTCGGCCAGGCCCACCTGGGCCAGCGCTTCGCGGGCGCGCTCGCGGGCGTCCGGGCCGGCTAGGCCCAGCGCGATGTTGTCCAGCACCGTCTTCCAGGGCAGCAGGCGCGCCTCCTGGAACATGATGCGGATGTCCTCGCGGTGCCGCGCCAGCGGCTGGCCGTCGTCGCTGGCGAGCGCGCCGCCGTCGGCGCTCTCCAGCTGGGCCAGCAGGCGCAGCAGCGTGCTCTTGCCGCAACCGCTGCGGCCGACCACGGCGACGAACTCGCCCGGCGCGATCTCCAGGTCCACGCCCTGCAGGACCTGGCGCGCGCCATAGGACTTGGCGATGCCTTGCAGGCGCAGGCCCAGGCCCGCCTGCTGGCGCGGGCCGCGCTGGGCGCCGTCGCGCGCCGGCGGCGCCAGCCAGGCGCCGGCTTCGAATTCAAGGCTGAGCGGATGCATGATGGGATTCTCCTAACGCGTCAGATGCCGGCGCCATGGCTGGGGTGCCAGCGCAGCCACCAGCGTTCCAGGCCCTTGGCCAGCAGATCGGCCAGTTTGCCCAGGGCCGCATAGAGCAGGATGCCCAGCAGCACCACATCGGTCTGCAGGAACTCGCGCGCATTCATGGTCATATAGCCGATGCCGGCTTGGGCCGAGATGGTCTCGGCCACGATCAGGATCACCCACATCAGGCCGAGGCTGAAGCGCAGGCCCACCAGGATGCCGGGCAGGGCGCCGGGCAACACCACATGGCGGTAGAGCGGCCAGCCCGCGAGGCCGTAGCTGCGCGCCATCTCCACCAGCCCCGGGTCCACCGAGCGGATGCCGTGGAAGGTGTTGAGGTAGATCGGGAAGAACACCCCCAGCGCGACCAGAAAGAGCTTGGCGCTTTCGTCGATGCCGAACCACAGGATCACCAGCGGGATCAGCGCCAGCGGCGGGATGTTGCGCAGCATCTGCAGGCTGGAGTCCAGCAAGGTCTCGGCGCCGCGGAAGCTGCCGGTCAAGAGGCCCAGCAGCAGGCCCAGGCCGCCGCCGATGGCAAAGCCCAGCGCGGCGCGGCGCGTGCTCACCGCCACATGGGTCCAGAGCTCGCCGCTGTCGGCCAGGTTCACGAGGGCCCGCAGCACCGCCAGGGGCTCGGGCAGCACGCGGCTGGAGAGCCAGCCCTGGCTGGCGGCGAGCTCCCAGCCCAGCAGGATCAGCAGCGGCAGCAACCAGGGCGTGAGGCGGGCGCGCCAGTTGGAGCGCAAGAGCAGTTGCATGGCGGCCTCAGCTGGCGGCCGTCTGCCTGGGCACATAGCTGTTGGCGACGATCTCGCCAAACGGGCCGGTGAGCTGCGGCTGGCTGAGCTTCTCGCGCAGCGCCAGCGGCAGCAGCGGGAACACCAGCTCGGCAAAGCGGTAGGACTCCTCCAGATGCGGATAGCCGGAGAGCACGAAGTACTCCAGGCCCAGCGCCGCGTATTCCTGGATGCGATCGGCCACCTGCTGGGGGTTGCCCACCAGGGCGGTGCCGGCACCGCCGCGCACCAGGCCCACGCCGGCCCACAGATTCGGCGCCACCTCGAGGCCCTTGCGCACATCGCTGGGGTCGTAGCGGCCGCCGTGCAGCTCGGCCATGCGGCGCTGGCCCACGCTGTCCATCTGCGCGAACTTGCGCTGTGCCGCGGCCACGGTCTCGGGCTCGAGATGCTGGATCAGCTCGGCCGCGGCGGCCCAGGCGGCCTGCTCGGTTTCGCGCACGATCACATGCAGGCGGATGCCGAACTTGAGCGTGCGGCCATGGGCGGCGGCACGGCTGCGGATGTCGGCCAGCTTGGCGGCCACCGCGGGCAGCGGCTCGCCCCAGCTGAGGTAGGTGTCGAGCTGCTGTGCGGCCAGCTCATGCGCGGCCGGCGAGGAGCCGCCGAAGAACAGCGGCGGATAGGGCCGCTGCAGCGGCGGGTAGAGCAGCTTGGCGCCCTTCACCCGGAGGTGCTTGCCCACATAGTCGAGGGCCTCGCCGCGGTGGCTGCGTGCCAGCGTCTCGCGCCAGATGTCGAGGAACTCGGCGGAGAGTTCATAGCGCTCGGCATGGGGCAGGAACAGGCCGTCGCCCTCCAGCTCGTCGGCGTCGCCGCCGGTCACCAGGTTCACCAGCAGGCGGCCGCCCGAGAGGCGGTCGAAGGTGGCGGCGATGCGCGCCGATTGCACCGGCGTCACCAGCCCCGGCCGCAGCGCCACCAGGAACTTGAGATGCCGGGTCGCGTCGATCAGGCTGGTGGCCACCGTCCAGGGGTCTTCGCAGCTGCGGCCGGTGGGGATCAGCACGCCCTCATAACCCAGCGAGTCGGCGGCCACGGCCACCTGCTTGAAGTAGTTGAAGTCGGCCTGGCGGCCGCCCTTGGTGGTGCCCAGATAGCGGCTGTCGCCGTGGCTGGGGATGAACCAGAAGATCTTCAGTGACATGGGGCCTCCGGCTCACTTGGCAGCGGTGTGCAGGGGCGCGCCGGGCAGGGCGTCGGCGATGCGGATGGGCTTGGGGATGAGCTTGAGCTCGAGGAAGGCGTCGGCAATCTTCTGCTGCTCGGCGGCCACCGCGGCGGTGAGGGGCTGCACGCCGAACTGGTAGCGCTGCAGGGCGAGTTCCACCACCTCCACCGGCAGGCCCTGCAGCGGCGCGATCAGGCCGGCGGCCTGCTTCAGATGGGCCTTCAGCCACTGGCCCTGCTCGACGCTGTCATCGAACAGTGCCTTGATCACCAGCGGCTTCTTCTGCGCGTAGCCGCGCTCGGCCAGGTAGTAGGCGTAGTTGTGCACCACGCCCCGGCCATCGGCCAGAATGCGCGCGCCGGTCTGCTTCTCCACCGCGGCGAGGAAGGGGTCCCAGATCACCCAGGCGTCCACCGCGCCGCGCTCGAAGGCGGCGCGCGCATCGGCGGGCGGCAGGAACACCGGCTGGATCTCGCTGTACTTCACGCCGGCCTTTTCCAGCGCGCGCACCAGCAGGTAGTGCACATTGCTGCCCTTGTTGAGGGCGACCTTCCGACCCTTCAGATCGGCCACGCTCTTGATGGGCGAATCCTTGGGGACGACGATGGCCTCGGCCTCGGGCGCGGCCGGGTCGTTGCCGATGTAGACGAAGTTGGCGCCCGCGGCCTGGGCAAAGATGGGCGGTGCTTCGCCGACGAAGCCCACGTCCACCGCGCCCACGTTCAGGCCCTCCAGCAGCTGCGGGCCGGCCGGGAACTCCACCCATTTCACGCTCACGCCCTGGCCGCCGAGCTTCTTTTCCAGCGTGCCCTGGGCCTTCTGCAGGGCCAGCAGGCTGGCGGACTTCTGGTAGCCGATGCGCAGCTGATCGCCGCCCTGGGCCTGCGCCAGCGGCATGGCGCAGGCCAGGGCCAGGGCGCCCAGCCGTTGAGTGAGAGAGCGGAGCAATGCGTGAGTCTTCATGATGGTGGGGCTCGGGTTGAAGGGACTGCCCGCACGATAGGCAAGCGCGCGGCCGCTGCGAACGAAGCAAAGCGGGTTTGCTTATGCGCTGACCGTTGCCCTGGCGGGGCCGGGCTGCGGCGCCGCCGGCGCGCGTGGGCGCAGCGTGCGCAGCAATGCCACCGCCTGCGCCGCGGCCTCGCCGATGCGGGCCTGCAGGGCGGCGCTGGCCAGGCCGGCCTCGCTCAGATCGGCTGGCGAGGCATAGACCGCCGAGGGCACGCTGAGGGCGCGGAAGAAGGCGAACAGCGGGCGCAGCTGGTGATCCAGCACCAGGGCGTGGCGATCGCTGCCGCCGGTGGCGGCCAGCAGCACCGGCCGCCCCACCAGGGCCTCGGGGTCCAGCAGGTCGAAGAGATGCTTGAACAGGCCCGTGTACGAGCCCTTGTAGACCGGCGTGGCGGCAATCACCAGGTCGGCCTGCGCGAGCGCCTGCAGGGCCGCCTGCGCCGCTGGCGCCAGCGCGCGCGCCTCGCCGCCGGCCAGCAGCTGCGGCGCCAGCGTGGCCAGCTCGATGAGTTGCACGCGCACCGGCAGGGCGGCGGCCACGGCGTCGGCCAGGGCCTGGGCCAGCAGCTTGGTACGCGAGGCGGGGCTGGGGCTGCCGACGACGACGGCAAGGCGGTAGGGGCTCATGGGTGGGTCCGGCAATGGGGGTGGCCGGACTCTAGGCGGCCGCTGCCCCGGCCCCAAATGCGCAATGCGCAGACGCTTATGCGTCCGGCGAGGCAGGGCCTAGAGCGTGTTTGCTCAGATCAGGCCCTCGAAGGGCAGCACGTCCACCTCGTCGCCCGCCGCCACCTCGCCCTGCCGGTGGCCCAGCACCACCAGGCCGTTGGCGCGGCTCATGCTGGAGAGGATGCCCGAGCCCTGGTCGCCGGTGATCTCCACCTGCCAGCGCCCGTCGGGCCCGCGGCTGACGATGCCGCGCTGGTATTCGGTGCGGCCCGGGCGCTTGCGCAGCGCGCGCGTGCTGGCGGCGCGCAGCAGGGGCAGGGGGGCAGGTCTTGCCCCGCCCATCACCAGCAAGGCCTCGCGCACGAAGGCGTAGAAGGCCACCATCACCGCCACCGGGTTGCCGGGCAGGCCGAACAGCAGGGGGGCGTCGGGGCTCTTGCCGAGCCGGCCGATCGCCATCGGGCGGCCCGGGCGGATCGCCAGGCGCCAGAACAGCACCTCGCCCTGTTCGCTCATGATGCGCTTGGTGTGGTCGGCCTCGCCCACGCCCACGCCGCCCGAGGTGATGACGGCGTCGGCACAGGCGGCGGCCTGGGCGAAAACGCTGCGCAGCGCTTGCGGATCGTCGGGCACCACGCCCAGGTCCAGCGCGTCCACGCCCAGGCGCTGCAGCATGGCCCAGAGGGTGTAGCGGTTGCTGTCGTAGACGCAGCCGGGCGGCAGCGGCTCGCCCAGCGAGCGCAGCTCGTTGCCGGTGGAGAAGAAGGCCACGCGCAGGCGGCGGAACACCGGCACCTCGGCCAGGCCCAGCGAGGCCAGCAGGCCCAGATCAGCGGGCTGCAGGATGCGGCCGGCGGGCAGGGCCACGCTGCCCAGGGCCAGGTCCTCGCCGGCGCGGCGGCGGTTGGCGCCGGGCTGCAGGCTGCCGGCCGCGATCACGATCGCATCACCGTCGCGTGCGCTCAGCTCCTGCGGCACCACCGTATCCAGCCCCGCGGGCATCAGGGCCCCGGTCATGATGCGCTGGCAGCAGCCGGGGGGCAGGTCTTGCGCCTGGCCGGCGCCGGCCAGGCTGGTGCCGGCCACGCGCAGGCGGGTCGGGCCGGCGGCATTCAGCTCGCTGCCGCGCAGGGCGTAGCCGTCCATCGCCGAGTTGTCATGCGCGGGCACGGCGATCGGCGAGATCTGGTCGGCCGCCAGCACGCGACCGAGCGCGCTGCGCAGCGATAACTTCTCCACCGCCTGCACGCGCGGCAGCAGGCGGGCGATGAAGGCCTGGGCCAGGCCCACTTCGAGGTCATTGGGTTCGTAGCCGGGCAGGCCGCTGGCGATGTCTTGGAGGCTGAGTGTCATGAGGTGCGTCATGGCTTGCGTAACGGGCAGACCATCAAGGCCTTGTCGATGTAGCGGCCGTCGGGCAGGCGGATGGCGCGCGGCAGCAGGCCGTAGCGCGTGAAACCCGCGCCTTCGTAAAGGCGCAGCGCCGCCACATTGCCGGCGCTGACGCTGAGCGTCACGAGCTCCAGCTCGGGCTCGCTGCGCAGCAGGCTCAGGGCCTGGGTCAGCAGACGCCGGCCGAGGCCCTGGCCCTGGCTCGCGTCGGCCACCATCATGCCCACCAGATGCGCCACATGGCGCACCTTCTGGCGCGGCTCGCGCTCGCAGGTGAGCGCCGCCACCATGCGGCCGCCCTGCCAGGCCACCAGGGTGAAGAGGGCGCTGCCGCCCACGCTGGCGTGCAGGCGCGGCTGGTAGCTGGCGGCGGGGCGGGTGGCCTCGGTGGCGGCGTCGGAGGTGAAGGCGTCCTCGTGGCGCAGCAGCATGGCATCGCGCAGCGCCTTGTAGTCCGCCAGGTCGGCGGCTTGCATGAGGCGCAGCTGCGCTTGCTCAGTCTGCGGCAAGGCGCTGGAGTTCATGGAGGCTGTTGGCATTGAAGAAGGCGGCGGCATCGCCGTCGCGGTCGAAGGGAACCAGCACATGCGGCTGGGCACGCAGGCAGGCCTCGACGCGGTGGCCGCCGCCCGCCAGGTAGGTACTTAAGCTCGGGGCCAGGTCTTGCCTGAGCAGGCAGAACACCGGCTGGACGCGCTCGGTGACGGGCAGGGCGACGGTCGCGCCTTCGCGCTCGGCGGCCCGCAGCAGCCGAGCCGCCAGGTCCAGCGGCAGGCGTGGCGCGTCGCAGGGCACGGCCAGCAGCCAGCGCGTGCGGCAGGCCTGCAGGCCGGCCAGCAGCCCGGCCAGCGGGCCGGCATAGTCCGCGGAGGCATCGGCCAGCACCGCATGGCCATAGGCGCCATAGCGCGCCAGGTTGCGGTTGGCATTGATCAGCAGCGTGCCCACTTGGGGGCCCAGGCGTTCCAGCACATGCTCGACCAACGGCCGCCCTTGCAGGGGCTGCAAGCCCTTGTCGACCCCGCCCATGCGGCTGCCACGGCCGCCGCAGAGCAGCAGGCCGGTGATGTCAGCGGCGCTGCTGCTGGTCATCGTCGCGCGGGCTGGGCCGGTGGCTGCCGGGCGGGAAGGCGTCGCCCAGATGGGTGGGCCCCTTCATCACCGCGGTGACCCAGGCCCCCACCAGCCAGGTCAGCACCATGCTGAGGCCGAACAGGGCGGTGCCGATCGCGATGTAGTCGATCAGCAGGGCCGCGCGGGCGGCGTCGTTGTGCAGGCCGGGCTGCACGAACTGCTTGGCAAACTCGCTGCCGGCCCAGGGCAGGGCCAGGGAAGCCGCCAGCGCCCAGGCCAGGCGGCGGCGCAGGCGCGCGGTGAACCAGGCGGTGAAGGGCTCGGAGGGCAGGGGCGGCAGCGCCGGGCTCATGCTCAGCCTCCGATGTAATGCATTTCGATACGGCGCTCGCCGCGCGCCTCGCCGCCGGCATCACCCGCGTTGGCACCGCGCAGCTGCGAATAGCGGTCGCTGCGGCCGGCCCACACGCCCGCCAGCGCGCCGGCGATCTCGGCATCGCTGCGGCCCTGCTCGCGCAGCAGCGCGCGCAGGTCGTGGCCGCGGTGCGCGAACAAGCAGGTGTAGAGCTTGCCCTCGGTGGACAGGCGCGCGCGGTTGCAGTCGCCGCAGAAGGCCTGGGTGACGCTGGAGATCAGGCCGATCTCGCCCGCCCCGTCGGCATAGGCCCAGCGCTCGGCGGTCTCGCCCGGCGCGCTGGCCGAGAGCGGCTGCAGCGCGAACTCGGCCCGCAAGCGCGCCAGCAGCTCGGCCGAGGGCAGCACCTCGTCCATGCGCCAGCCGTTGCTGGCGCCCACGTCCATGTATTCGATGAAGCGCAGCACCACGCCGGTGCCGCGGAAATGCCGCGCCATGGCGAGGATCTGGTCGTCGTTGCTGCCGCGCTTGACCACCATATTGACCTTGATGGGCGTGAGGCCCGCGGCCTGCGCCGCCTCGATGCCGCGCAGCACCTCGGCGACCGGGAAGCCGACATCGTTCATGCGCTGAAACACCGCGTCGTCCAGCGCGTCCAGGCTCACGGTGACGCGTTGCAGCCCGGCATCCTTCAGGGCGCGCGCCTTCTTGGCCAGCAGCGAGCCATTGGTGGTGAGGGTCAGGTCCAGCGGCGCGCCCTCGACGGTGCGCAGGCCGGCCAGCATTTCGATCAGGCGTTCGAGGTGGCGGCGCAACAAGGGCTCGCCGCCGGTGAGGCGCAGCTTCTGCACCCCCTGGGCCACGAAGATGCGCGCCAGCCGGGTGATCTCCTCGAAGCTCAGCAGCTCGGCATGCGGCAGGAACTCGTGGTAGTGATCGAACACCTCCTTGGGCATGCAGTAGCTGCAGCGGAAGTTGCAGCGGTCGGTGACCGAGATGCGCAGATCGCGCAGCGGCCGGCCCAGCGCATCGGCCAGCAGGCCGGTGGCGGCGGGCAGCTCGCGCGGCACGGCCGGCACCAGCGCCACCAAGCGCTGGTCGATCAGGGGAATCACGCCGTCTGTCATGCGGCGGATTGTGCCCTCTGCGCTCGTCCCTGGCGGGCCTGGGGTTGGTCGGTTTTGCCCTAGATCAAGTGTGGGGCCACCTTAGAGGGGCTTGCGGTCGAGGCCGGCAGCGGGTCGAATGCGGGCATGACAGTGATTACCTCGGTCCTGCACCCGGACCTTCCCAGCTTCGTCTCCTTCGGCGAAGCACTCACCGACCTGATACGAACCGGCCCCGACACCTGGCGCTCGGTCTGCGGGGGCGCCCCGTGGAACGTGGCCGCGGCGATGTCGCGCCTGGGCGAGCTGAGCGCCTTTGCCGGCGGCATCAGCAACGATGTGTTCGGCCAGGAGCTCTGGCAGGCCAGCACCGATGCCAACCTGGACCCCCGCTTCATCCAGCAGTTCGCCAAGTCGCCGCTGCTGGCGGTGGTGCACGAGACCCAACCGCCGCAATATTTCTTCATCGGCGACGACAGCGCCGACCTGCATTTCCAGCCCGACGGCCTGCCCTCGGGCTGGCGCAGGGCCTTGCGCTGGGCGCATTTCGGCGGCATCAGCCTGGTGCGCGAGCCGCTCGCGCGGCGCCTGCTGGAGCTGGCCGAAAAGCTCAAGAGCCAGGGCAAGCGCATCAGCTTCGACCCGAACTATCGCAGCCTGATGGACTCCAGCTATGACGAGACGCTGGAGCGCATGTGCCGCATTGCCGACGTCATCAAGGTGTCGGACGAGGACTTGTGCGGCCTGTTCCGCAGCCCGGACTACCACACCGGCCTGGCCCAGATCAGCGCCTGGAACCCGCTCGCCACCGTGATGCTGACGCGCGGCGCCGAGGGGGCCAGCCTGTTCCATGCGCGCGGAGACTTCCATGCCCAGCCGCCCGCGGTGGCGGTGGTGGACACCGTGGGCGCGGGCGATGCCTCGATGGCCGGCCTGCTCTACAGCCTGATGCACCATGCCGAGGCCGCGCCCGAGCAGCATCTGCGCTGGGCGGTGGCGGCCGGCGCCGCGGCCTGCACCGCGGCCGGTGCCGCGCCGCCCAGCCTGACTCAGCTGGAACAGCTGGCGCCGCAGGTCAAGGTCTGGGCCGCCTGAGCCAGCTGCCAGAGCGCAAAACCGCCCAGGACGGCGGCGCTGAGCCGGTTCACGCGCCGCTGCCAGCGCGCGTCGAAGCGGCCGCGCAGCCGGCCCACGCCGCTGCTGAGCAGCAGCCACCAGAGCGCCGAACCGATGAACACGCCCGCCACCATCGCCGCCGGGCTGGCCGCCGCGCCGCTGCCGGCGAGCGCGCCGAAGATGGCGATGAAGGAGAAGATGGTGGCGGGGTTGGCCAGGGTCAGCAGCAGGGTGCTGCCGAAATGGCGCCAGGCCGATGCCGGCTTGCCGGCCTGGGCCGCCGCGCTGCCGACCGGCGCGCGCAGCAGCTGCAGCGCCATCCACAGCAGGTAGGCGCCGCCGCCCAGGGCCAGCGGCAGGCGCGCGGCGGTCAGCGCCTGGATCAGCGTGTGCACGCCGTAGGCGCCCACCGCGCCATAGAGGGCATCGGCCACCGCCGCCCCCAGGCCGGTAGCCAGGCCGGCGCGCGGCCCCAGTTGCAGGCTGCGCTGGATCGTCAGCAGGCCGATCGGCCCCACCGGGGCGGCGATCGAGACGCCGATCAGCAGGGCCTTGAGAAAGCTGATGAGTACAGGCGCGCCATCCATGGCCGCACTGTAAGGCTAGCGACCCGGCTCAGGCGCTCTCGCCGCGCTTGCTGGCCACCAGGGTCTGCGGCCCGCGCACCTGCAGGCGGGCGCGGCCGGGCTCGGGCGCGGCCAGCGGGCTGACCTCCTGCAGCGTGGCCCGGCAGCGCAGGGTCAGGTCTTGATAGGTCTGCGTGCCTTCCAGCTTCCAGCGCATCTCGTCCTCGCTGAGCGGGCGCATGACCTTGGCCGGCAGGCCGGCGATGAGCGACTTCTCGGGCAGCTTGAGCCCGGCGCGCACAAAGGCGCAGGCGGCCACGATGCTGTAGGCGCCCACCTCGGCCTCGTCCATCACCACCGCGTTCATGCCCACCAGGGCGTCGTGGCGCACCACGCAACCATGCAGCACCGCACCGTGGCCGATATGCCCGTTGCGCTCGACCAGGGTCTCCGAGTCCGGGAAGCCGTGGATCACGCAGCTGTCCTGCACGTTCACGCCCTCGTGCAGCACGATGCGGCCGAAGTCGGCGCGCAGCGACGCCAGCGGGCCGATATAGCAGCCCGGCCCCACATGCACGTCGCCGATCAGCACGGCCGTGGGATGGACGAAGGCGTCGGGATGGACGACGGGGATCACGCCGTCGATCGAGTAGCAGGGCATGGCTTCGCTCTCCTGATATGCGTCAAGGGTTTACCCCGACGTGAATAGGTCTTGTGTTGAATCAAGCTGGACCTTACGATCTACCGACCGGTCGGTCAAGAGTGTTTGTGACTGATCAAAGCATCTCCCTGTTCTTCGTGTTTGAGGTTTGTGCCCATGACGCTAGAAAACGCCGAGTCGCCGTTGCTGATCACCCAGGATGACGCGGTGCGCACCCTGACGCTGAACCGGCCGGCCGCCCTGAATGCCTTCACGACGCAGCTGCTCTCGATGCTGCGCACGGCGCTGGACGAGGCGGCGCGCGACGACAGCGTGCGCGCGGTGGTGATCACCGGCGCCGGCCGCGCCTTCAGCGCCGGCCAGGATCTCTCCGACGCGATGATCAAGCCGGAGTTCGAGCCCGGCGGCAAGCCCAAGGACATCGGCACCCTGTTGGACCATTACTACATCCCGCTCGCCCTGCGCGTGCGCTCCATGCCGGTGCCGGTGGTGTGCGCGGTGAACGGCGTGGCGGCCGGGGCGGGCGCCAATTTCGCGCTGGGCTGCGACCTCGTGATCGCGGCCCAGTCGGCCAACTTCATCCAGGCCTTTGCCAAGATCGGCCTGATCCCGGATTGCGGCGGCACCTGGCTGCTGCCGCGCCTGGTGGGCCGCGCCCGCGCCCTGCAGCTGGCCCTCATGGGCGAGAAGCTCAGCGCCACCGAGGCGGTGCAGATGGGCCTGATCGCCCGCTGCGTGCCCGACGCCGACCTGGCCGCCACCGCGCAGGCCGTGGCGCTGAAGCTGGCCGCCCTGCCGACGCGCGCCCTGGTGGAGACGCGCCGCGCCTTCGACGAGGCGATGAGCCTGGATTACGAAGACGCCATGAAGCTCGAGGCGGTGATGCAGAGCCATCTGGGCTTTGCCGCCGACTACCAGGAAGGCGTGCAGGCCTTCATGGAAAAGCGCGCCCCGCAGTTCACCGACCGCTGAATCCCATGACGCCTCAACAAATCGCCGAAGCGGTGCGCGACGGCATGTTCGCCAATGACCGTGCCTCCAAGGGCATGGGCATGGAAATCACTGCGGTGGCGCCGGGCGCCGCCACGCTCACCATGAGGGTGCGCGAAGACATGCTGAATGGCTTCGACATCTGCCATGGCGGCTTCATCACCACCCTGGCCGACTCGGCCTTTGCCTTCGCCTGCAACTCGTACAACGAGCTGACGGTGGCCTCGGGTTTCGCGATCGACATCGTCGCGCCGGCCCGCTTGAACGACACGCTGACCGCGGTGGCGAGCGAGATTTCGCTTGCCGGCCGCACCGGCGTCTATGACATCACCATTCGCAACCAGCAGCAGCAGCTGGTGGCCGTGTTCCGCGGCAAGTCCTATCGCATCAAGGGGAAGCCCGTGGTGCCAGGTCTTGCCTCGGGCGCTCAGGAGTAAGCCCCCATGTCCGTCAAGTCCCCCGCCCCCGGCGATCTGGAAGCCATCGAAACCGCCAGCCGCGACGAGCTGCAGGCCCTGCAGCTGCAGCGCCTGCAATGGTCGCTCAAGCAGGCCTACGACAACGTGCCGCATTACAAGGCGGCCTTCGACGCCAAGGGCGTGCACCCCAGCGATCTGAAGACCCTGGCCGATCTGGCGAAGTTCCCCTTCACCACCAAGAAGGACCTGCGCGACAACTACCCCTTCGGCATGTTCGCCGTGCCGCGCGAGCGCGTGGCGCGCATCCATGCCTCCTCGGGCACCACCGGCAAGCCGACGGTGGTGGGCTACACGCTCAAGGACATCGACACCTGGGCCGGCCTGGTGGCGCGTTCGCTGCGCGCCGCCGGCGTGCGCCCCGGCAACATCGTGCACATCGCCTACGGCTACGGCCTCTTCACCGGCGGCCTGGGTGCGCATTACGGCGCCGAGAAGCTGGGCTGCACGGTGATCCCGATGTCGGGCGGCCAGACCGAGAAGCAGGTGCAGCTGATCCAGGACTTCCGGCCCGACGCCATCATGGTCACGCCCAGCTATATGCAGGTGATCATCGAGGAGTTCGCGCGCCAGGGCCTGGACGCGCGCGACAGCTCGCTCAAGGTGGGCATCTTCGGCGCCGAGCCCTGGACCGAGGCGATGCGCCGCGAGATCGAGGGCAAGGCCGGCATCGACGCGGTGGACATCTACGGCCTCTCCGAGGTGATGGGGCCAGGTGTTGCCAGCGAATGCGTGGAGTCCAAGGACGGCCCGGTGATCTGGGAAGACCATTTCTATCCCGAGATCATCAATCCCGAGACCGGCGAGGTGGTGGCCGACGGCGAGGAGGGCGAGCTGGTGTTCACCTCGCTCTCCAAGGAAGCGCTGCCCATCATCCGCTACCGCACCCGCGACCTGACGCGCCTCTTGCCGCCCACCTCGCGCAGCATGCGCCGCATGGGCAAGATCGTCGGCCGCAGCGACGACATGCTGATCATCCGCGGCGTCAATATGTTCCCCACCCAGGTGGAAGAGCTGGTGCTGCAGGAGCCGCAGCTCTCGGGCCAGTACCAGATCGTCATCACGCGCGACGGCCCACTGGACGCGGTGGAGGTGCGCTGCGAGCTGCAGCCGGTGGCCGTCAACAGCGCCAATGTGGGCGAGATCGCCAAATCGCTGCAGCACCGCATCAAGACCCTGATCGGCGTCTCCACCAAGGTGGTGATCGGGGCGCCGGAATCGATTGAACGCACGCTGGTGGGCAAGGCCCGCCGGGTCATCGACCAAAGACCTAAGTAAGGAGTACCCGCATGTACACCCAAGCCATGAGCGTCGGCCCGCAGGAGACCGCCGCGAAAGTCCAGAGCGCCGAGGACAAGCAGCGCAGCGAGGCCTTCGAGGCGCGCATCGATGCGGGCGACTTCATCGAGGCCAAGGACTGGATGCCCGAGCATTACCGCAAGACCCTGGTGCGCCAGATCAGCCAGCACGCGCATTCCGAGATCGTCGGCATGCTGCCCGAGGGCAACTGGATCACGCGCGCGCCCACGCTCAAGCGCAAGGCCATCCTGCTGGCCAAGGTGCAGGACGAGGGCGGCCATGGCCTGTATCTGTACTCGGCGGCCGAGACCCTGGGCACCTCTAGAGACCAGATGCTGGAGGCCCTGCACACCGGCCGCGCCAAGTACAGCTCGATCTTCAACTACCCGACGCTGAGCTGGGCCGACATCGGCGTGATCGGCTGGCTGGTGGATGGCGCGGCCATCATGAACCAGGTGCCGCTGTGCCGCTGCTCCTATGCGCCCTATGCACGCGCCATGATCCGCATCTGCCGCGAGGAGAGCTTCCACCAGCGCCAGGGCTACGAGAGCCTGCTGGTGATGATGCAGAACGGCACGTCCGAGCAGAAGGCGATGGTGCAGGACG
Source organism: Roseateles sp. FW301-B2 (assembly GCF_058788955.1). NCBI lineage: Bacteria > Pseudomonadati > Pseudomonadota > Betaproteobacteria > Burkholderiales > Sphaerotilaceae > Roseateles > Roseateles sp. FW301-B2. Next base: position 104,350 of record NZ_JBYTBE010000008.1, on the reverse strand, counting down.
CCGTGAACCGCTGGTGGTGGCCGTCTCTGATGATGTTCGGCCCCGAGGACAAGGACTCGCCGAACTCCGAGCAGTCGATGCGCTGGGGCATCAAGCGCATCTCCAACGACGATCTGCGCCAGAAGTTCGTGGACGCGACGATCCCGCAGGCCGAGGTGCTGGGCGTGACCGTGCCGGACCCCGATCTGAAATGGAACGCCGAGACCGAGCATTACCAGTTCGGCCGCATCGACTGGGCCGAGTTCTGGCGCGTGGTGGGTGGCGACGGCCCCTGCAACCGCGAACGCCTGGCCGCCCGCGTGAAGGCCTGGGACGAGGGCGAATGGGTGCGCGAAGCCGCACTCGCCCATGCCAGCAAACAAGCCACCAAGGCGCAAGCCGCCTGAGCCCCGAGGAGCACGACACCATGAGCAACGCACAACAAGCCCCGAAGAACGAATGGCCTCTGTGGGAGGTCTTCGTGCGCAGCAAGGCCGGCCTGGACCACAAGCATTGCGGCAGCCTGCATGCCGCCGACGCCAAGATGGCCGTGCAGCTGGCGCGCGAGGTCTACACGCGCCGCCAGGAAGGCACCAGCATCTGGGTGGTGCTGTCCAGCCAGATCGTGGCCTCGGACCCGGGCGAGAAGGGCATGTACTTCGATCCGATGGAAGACAAGGTGTACCGCCACCCGACCTTCTACGAGCTGCCCGAATCCGTGAACCACATGTAAGGCAGGGCGATGAGCACTCAATCGATCAAGGTCGGCGACAAGGCCGACGTCCGCTACCTGCTGCGCATTGCCGACAGCTGCCTGATCCTCAGCCAGCGCCTGGGCGAGTGGTGCGGCCATGGCCCCATCCTGGAAGAGGATCTGGCGCTCACCAATATGGCGCTGGACCTGGTGGGCCAGGCGCGCGGCCTGTTGACCCGCGCCGGCCAGCTCGATGGCCAGGGCCACGACGAGGACCAGCTGGCCTTTCTGCGCGACGAGCGCCAGTACTTCAACCCGGTGCTGATGGAGCTGCCGCGCGGTGACTTCGCCTTCACCACGCTGCGCAACTTCGCGGTGGCGAGCTGGCTGCTGGGGCTGTGGCAGCGCCTGCAGTCGTCCAGCGATGCCGAGGTCGCGGCGATTGCCGGCAAGGCCGTCAAGGAAGCGCAATACCACCAGCAGCATGCGGCCGACTGGGTGCTGCGCCTGGGCGATGGCACGGCCGAGTCCAGGGCGCGCCTGGAAGCGGCGCTGGCCACGCTGTGGCCCTATTTCAACGAGCTGTTCGCCGACGACGCGGTGGACGCCGCCGCCGTGGGCAGCAAGCTGGGCCCGGCCTGGAGCGAGCTGAAGGCCGGCTGGCAGGCCGCGATGGACGAGATCCTCGGCGAGGCCGGCCTGGCCCAGCCCAAGGCCAGCGCCTATGTGCCGGCCGGCCGCGTCGGCATCCACAGCGAGCACATGGGCCATATGTTGGCCGAGATGCAGTACCTGCAGCGCGCCTATCCGAACGGAGTTTGGTGAGCGCCATGAGCGAGTTGCCGATCGCCAACAGCTGCGGGCGCCTCGAGGCGGCCTGGGAAGTGCTGCGCCAGATCCCCGACCCCGAGGTGCCGGTGATCTCGCTGGACGAGCTGGGCATCGTGCGCGACCTCAAGGAAACCGCCGGCGGCCTGGAGGTGGTGCTCACGCCCACCTATTCGGGCTGCCCCGCCACCGAGCTGATCCAGGACAATGTGCGCGCGGCGCTGGCCGCCTTCGGTGAGATCCAGATCACCATGCAGCGCGCGCCGGCCTGGACCACCGACTGGATCAGCGAGGCCGGCAAAGCCAAGCTCAAGGCCTATGGCATCGCGCCGCCGGGGCCGGCCGGTCCGGACCGGGCCCAGCCCGTCCGCCTGGTGCACCGCGCCTCGCTCACCAAGCTGGCCTGCCCGCGCTGCGGTTCCGAGCGCACCGAAAAGCTCTCGGCCTTCGGCTCCACCGCATGCAAGGCGCTGTACCGCTGCCTGGCCTGCCTGGAACCTTTCGAACACTTCAAGCCCATCTGAATCATGAGCCTCCACTTTCATCCGCTGCGTGTCCGCGAAGTCCGTCCCGACACCGACGAAGCCGTGATCGTCAGCTTCGATGTGCCGGCCGCCGACGCCAACACCTTCAAGTTCACCCAGGGGCAATACCTGACCCTGCGTGCCGACGTGAACGGCGAGGACCTGCGCCGCTCCTACTCCATCTGCGCCGGCATCGACGACGGCGAGCTGCGCGTGGGCGTGCGCAAGGTCAATGGCGGCAAGTTCTCCAACTGGGTCAACGCCAGCCTGAAGGCCGGCGACGTGATCCAGGTGTTCCCGCCGCAGGGCCGCTTCTTCGTGCCGCTGGACCCCAAGGCCGAGCGCCACTACCTGGGCATCGCCGGCGGCTCGGGCATCACCCCCATCCTCTCCATCATGAAGACGGTGCTGGCCAGCGAGCCGGCCAGCCGCTTCACGCTGATCTACGGCAACCGCCGCCAGGCCTCCACCATGTTCAAGGAGGAGATCGAGGATCTGAAGAACCAGTACCTGACGCGCGTCTCGCTGCACCATGTGTTCAGCGACGAGCAGGTCGATTCGCCGCTGATGGCCGGCATGCTCAACCGCGAGAAGATCGCCGAATTCCTCGGCGCCCTGGTGGACCCGGCCAGCGTCTCCGAGGCCTTCATCTGCGGGCCCTACCAGGTCAACGACGAGGCCGAGGCCGCGCTGCTGGCGGCCGGCGTGGCGCAAGAGCGCATCCATATCGAGCGCTTCGGCACGGTGGAGATGCAGCAGGGCAAGCCGGCGCCGCACGAGGTGCGTGCCGAGGACGCCGACAGCGCCCGCGTGACGCTGATCCGCGACGGCGTGGCGCGCGAGTTCGAATTCAGCAAGAGCGACCCCAGCCTGCTGGACGCTGCCGCGCGCGCCGGTCTGGAGGTGCCGTTCTCCTGCAAGAGCGGCGTGTGCTCGACCTGCCGCTGCAAGCTCGTCGAGGGGCAGGTGCGCATGGACAAGAACTTCGCGCTCGAGAAACACGAGGTCGCGGCAGGCTTTATCCTCAGCTGCCAAGCCCATGCGCTGACGCCGCGCGTGGTGATCTCCTTCGATGAACGCTAAGAAGAACCGCTAAATGGCCAGAGGCAGAGCTCCCGGATTCGACGCAACGCGTGAGGCCATCCTCGTGCAGGCGGCGCGCTTGTTCGCCAACCAGGGTTACCCCGGCACCTCGATGAACCAGGTGGCCGAGGCCTGCGAGGTCAGCAAGCCCACGCTCTACCACTATGTGCGCGACAAGCACGAGCTGCTGGTGCAGATCTGCGAGAGCCATGTGGAGGACCTTGCCGCGCTGGTGGAAGAGGTGCGCGAGCAAGACCTGGCCCCCCAGGCGCATCTGCGCGCGCTCATCGCCCGCTTCATGCAGGCCTATGGCGAGGCGCAGAACCAGCACCGGGTACTTACCGAGGACACCAAGTTCCTCAACCCCGAAGATCAGGAGCGCCTGCTGGCGATCGAGCGCGGCGTGGTGGCGGCCTTTGCCGACGCGGTGGCCGCGGTGCGCCCCGAGCTGCAGGCGGCCAAGCTGCACAAGCCGCTGACCATGCTGCTGTTTGGCATGATCAACTGGACCTTCACCTGGCTCAAGCCCGACGGCGAGCTGACCTACGAAGCGCTGGCGCCGATGGTGGCGGATCTGTTTTTCGGCGGCCTGGGCGCCGTGCAAGCCTCGTGAAGGCTGGCGGCCCGAATATGCGCATGCTTTCCCTCACGCGAAATTTCAACGACAACGGAGACAAGACGATGCAACGCAAGCTGATTCTGAAGAAGTCCCTGCTGGCCCTGGCGGCCGGCCTGACCCTGCTGGGCCAGGCCTGGGCGGACATCAATGTGGGCGTGACGGTCTCGGCCACCGGGCCGGCCGCCTCGCTGGGCATTCCCGAGAAGAACACGCTGAGCCTGCTGCCCGCCACCATCGCCGGCCAGAAGGTCAACTACTTCGTGCTGGACGATGCCTCCGACACCACCACCGCGGTGGCCAACACCCGTAAGCTCATCACCGAGCACAAGGTGGACGTGGTGATCGGCTCCACCGTCACGCCCAACTCGCTGGCGATGATCGACGCCGTCTCCGAGGCCAGCACGCCGATGATCTCGATGGCCGCCTCGGCGCGCATCGTCGAGCCGGTGGATGCGAAGAAGCGCTGGGTCTTCAAGACGCCGCAGAACGACATCATGATGGCCCTGGCGATCGTCCAGCACATGGCCGCCAGCGGCGTGAAGACGGCCGGCTTCATCGGCTTTGCCGACGCCTATGGCGAGGGCTGGTACCAAGAGTTCACCAAGATTGCCGCCATCAAGGGCATCAATGTGGTGGCGGCCGAGCGCTACAACCGCACCGATACCTCGGTGACCGGCCAGGTGCTGAAGCTGGTGGCCGCCAAGCCCGATGCGATCCTGATCGCCGGCTCGGGCACGCCCGCCGTGCTGCCGCAGAAGACCCTCAAGGAACGCGGCTACGCCGGCAAGTACTACCAGACCCATGGCGTGGCCAACAACGACTTCCTGCGCGTCGGCGGCAAGGATGTGGAAGGCACGCTGCTGCCCTCGGGCCCGGTGCTGGTGGCCAATCAGCTGCCGGCCGACCACCCGGTGAAGAAGAGCGCGCTGGACTATGTGGCCAAGTACGAAACCGCCTTCGGCAAGGGCAATGTCTCGACCTTCGGCGGCCATGCCTGGGATGCCGGTCTGCTGCTGCAGGCGGCCATTCCCGCCGCGGTGAAGAAGGCCCAGCCCGGCACGCCGGCCTTCCGCGCGGCGCTGCGCGACGCGCTCGAGGCCGTCAAGGAACTGCCCGGCGCGCATGGCGTGTTCACCATGTCTGACAAGGACCACCTGGGTCTGGACCAGCGCGCCCGCGTGATGGTCAAGATCGAGAACGGCGGCTGGAAATACCAGCCCTGATCCCTCCCGCGCGCTGCGCCTGTCTGAGCGGGCCCGCGAGGGCCCGCCTTTCATCCTGACTCCGAAACGAACGAGGTTTGCCATGAGCGCCACCCCTCCCATCCTGCAAAGCCTGATTGCCAACCGCTGGATCGGCCAGACCGCCGCGCGTACCCTGCACAGCGCCGTGAATGGCCGGCCGGTGGCGCTCACCCATGCCGACGCGATCGACTTCGGCGAGAGCCTGGCCTATGCCCGGGGTCAGGCCTTGCCCGCACTGCTGAAGCTGGACTACCAGCAGCGCGCGGCCCTGCTGAAGGCGCTGGCCACCCATCTGATGGAGCGCAAGGAGACGCTCTACGCGATCTCGGCCCACACCGGCGGCACGCGCTCGGACAACTGGATCGATATCGAGGGCGGCATCGGCACCCTGTTCGCCTACGCCAGCATGGGCCGGCGCGAGCTGCCCTCCAGCAATGTGGTGCATGAGGGCCCGGCCATCCAGCTCGGCAAGGAGGGCCAGTTCATCGGCTCGCACATCCTCGTGCCCAAGCGCGGCGTGGCGGTGCACATCAACGCCTTCAACTTCCCGATGTGGGGCATGCTGGAGAAATTCGCGCCCAGCTTCCTGGCGGGCATGCCCTGCATCGTCAAGCCGGCCACCGCCACCTCCTATGTGGCCGAGGCCTGCGTGCGCCTGATCCACGAGTCGGGCCTGCTGCCGGCCGGCGCGTTGCAGCTGATCGTGGGCGGCTCTGGCGACTTGCTGGACCGCCTGGAGGAGACCGATGTGGTCACCTTCACCGGCTCGGCCGACACCGCCGCGATGCTGCGCGTGAACGCCAACCTGGTGCGTCGCTCGGTGCCCTTCAACGGCGAGGCCGACAGCCTGAACTGCGCCATCCTGGGCCCCGACGTGACGCCGGACGATCCCGAGTTCGAGCTCTTCATCAAGGAAGTGGCGCGCGAGATGAGCGCCAAGACCGGCCAGAAGTGCACCGCCATCCGCCGCGCCATCGTGCCGGCGCAGCACATCGACGCGGTGGCCGCGGCGCTGCGCGATCGCTTGAAGAAGCTCAAGGTCGGCGACCCGGCGGTGGAGGGCGTGCGCATCGGTGCGCTGGCCTCCAAGGCCCAGCAGAGCGATGTGGCCGAGCGCCTGGCGCTGCTGGCGGCCGGCAACGAGATCGTGCTGGGCGAGCGCGACGGCTTTGCACCGGTGGGCGAGGGCGTGGCCGAGGGCGCCTTCTTCGCGCCCACCCTGCTGCTGTGCCGCGACGGCTTTGCCAACGAGACGGTGCACAACGTCGAGGCCTTCGGCCCGGTCTCCACCCTGATGCCCTATACCGAGCTGGACGAGGCGCTGCAGCTGGCCGCCAAGGGCCGCGGCAGCCTGGTGGGCTCGGTGGTCACCAAGACGCCGGCGATCGCCGCCCAGGCGGTCTATCACGCCGCCGCCTTCCACGGCCGCCTGCTGGTGCTGGACCGCGAAGCCGCCAAGGAATCGACCGGCCACGGCTCGCCGCTGCCGCAGCTCAAGCATGGCGGCCCGGGCCGCGCCGGCGGGGGCGAGGAGCTGGGCGGCATCCGTGCCGTCAAGCATTACCTGCAGCGCTGTGCGGTGCAGGGCTCGCCCACCATGATCACGGCCATCACCGGCGAATACCAGCGTGGCGCCAAGGTGCAGGAAGACGCGGTCCACCCCTTCCGCAAGTACTTCGAAGAGATCCAGATCGGCGATTCGCTGCTGACGCATCGCCGCACCGTGAGCGAGGCCGACATCGTCAACTTCGGCGGCATCTCGGGCGACTTCTTCTACATGCACTTCGACGAGATCGCGGCCAAGGACACGCAGTTCGGCCAGCGCATCGCGCATGGCTACTTCGTGCTCAGCGCCGCGGCCGGCCTGTTCGTCTCGCCCGCACCCGGCCCGGTGTTGGCCAACTACGGCCTGGACACCCTGCGCTTCGTCAATCCGGTGGCGATCGGCGACACCATCCAGGCGCGCCTGACCTGCAAGCGCCGCATCGACCGCGGCAACCGCCCCGACCAGCCGCCGCAGGGCGTGGTGGCCTGGGACGTGCAGGTGCTGAACCAGCGCGGCGAGCTGGTGGCGAGCTACGACATCCTGACCCTGGTGGCGAAGAAGGCGGCCTGAGCACCGCCGCGGCACCGCGCAGTTGCGGCGCGGCGGCGCTGTGCTAGGCTGTCTCCCATAGGCAGCCAGCATGCTCAATCGCAGATCAGCCCTCGCCGCAATGACGCTCGGTTTGCCCCTGGGGCCGGCCTGGGGTCAGGTCTTGATGCAGGTGTCCACGCTGCTGGATCCCGACCCGGCCACCACCGTCGCCGAGCGCATCCTGCGCGAGGCCTACCGGCGCATCGGCCGCGAGCTGGAGGTGAAGGCGATGCCCGGCGAGCGCTCGCTGCTGAGCGCCAACAGCGGCGATACCGATGGCGAGCTCTACCGCCGCGCCGGCATCGACAAGGCCTATCCCAATCTGCTGATGGTGCCGGTGGCCCTGCAGCAGTACGAGATCGTGGTGTTCAGCAAGGCGCGCCAGTTCAATGTGCGCGGCTGGGAGAGCCTGCGGCCCTACAAGCTGGGTTTCGTGAAGGGCATCAAGGTCATCGAAGAGAACACGGTGGGCATGCAGATCGAGACGGTGGCCACCCTGCAGCAGGCGTTTACCAAGCTGGAGCTGGGGCGCACCGAGCTCGTGCTGGCCAACCGCATATCCGGGCTGGCCAGCCTGCGCCAGCATCAGTTCAACGGCGTGCGCGTGCTGCAGCCCGCCTTGGCGGCCTTCCCGGTGTTCCACTACCTGAACAAGAAGCACGAGCTCCTGCTGCCGCGACTCACGGCGGTGATGCGTGAGCTGGAACAAGAGCGCTTCATCCAGAAGGTGCAGGATGACGTGCTGTCCGGTTACTGAGAGCAGCGCTGCATAGAATCAGGCCCTCTTGTTGTCGCGGCCCGGCTGGCCAGGAAGCCCTTCTCATGCATGCTGCTGATACGAATGCGTCCCCGGTGGTGATCGTCGGGGCCGGTCTGGCCGGTCTGACGGTGGCCCTGCATCTGGCCGACCGGGTGCCCGTGGTGGTGCTGGCCAAACGCGAGCTGACCGAGGCCGCCACGGCCTGGGCGCAGGGCGGCATCGTCGGCGTGCTGGGGCGCGACGACAGCATCGAGAGCCATGTGCGCGACACCCGGGACGCCGGCGCCGGCCTGGTGGACGAGGGCACGGCGCGCTTCATCGCCGAGCGCAGCGCGCAGGCGGTGGAGTGGCTGGTGCAGCAGGGCGTGCCCTTCACCCCCGACGACGACGGCCCGCTGGGCCTGCACCTGACGCGCGAGGGCGGCCATGCGGTGCGCCGCATCGCCCATGCCGCCGACGCCACCGGCAAGGCCATCCACGACCAGTTGCTGGCCGCCGCCAAGGCCCATCCCAACATCAGCCTGCGCGAACGCTGGATGGCGCTGGACCTGATCACCTCGCGCCACGTGCAGCGCGAGGAGGAACCGCGCTGCTACGGCATCTATGCGCTGGACATCGACACCAAGCGCGTCGAGACGCTGGCGGCGCGCGCCGTGGTGCTGGCCACCGGCGGCGCCGGCAAGGTCTACCGCTACACCACCAACCCTGACACCTCCACCGGCGACGGCATCGCGATGGCCTGGCGCGCCGGCTGCCGGGTGGCGAACATGGAGTTCATCCAGTTCCACCCGACCTGCCTCTACCACCCGCAGGAGCGCAGTTTTCTGATCACCGAGGCGCTGCGCGGGGAGGGCGGGCATCTGAAGTTGCCGGATGGCACCCGCTTCATGGCCGCGCATGACGAGCGCCTGGAGCTGGCGCCGCGCGACATCGTCGCCCGCGCCATCGACTTCGAGATGAAAAAGCATGGCCTGGACCATGTGTGGCTGGACGCCACCCACCTGGGCGAGGCCTTCCTGAAGGAGCATTTCCCCACCATCCATGCGCGCTGCCTGGCGCTGGGCATCGACATCGCGCGCGAGCCGATTCCCGTGGTGCCGGCGGTGCACTTCACCTGCGGCGGCGTGGTCACCGACCTGCTGGGCCGCAGCGATCTGCCGGGCGTCTACGCGGTCGGCGAGACCGCCTACACCGGCCTGCACGGCGCCAACCGCCTGGCCAGCAATTCGCTGCTGGAATGCGTGGTGCTGGGCCAGACCTGCGCCGAGGACATCCTCGGCCAGGCAAGACTTGACCCCGCGCCGTTGCCGGCCTGGGACGAGAGCCAGGTGGAGGACGCCGACGAGCAGGTGGTGATCGCCCACAACTGGGACGAGCTGCGCCTCTTGATGTGGAACTACGTGGGCATCGTGCGCACCACCAAGCGCCTGGAGCGCGCGCTGCACCGCATTGCCCTGCTGCGCAGCGAGATCGACGACTATTACGCCAACTTCCGCGTCAACCGCGATCTGCTGGAGCTGCGCAATCTGGTCGACTGCGCCGAGCTGATCGTGCGCTCGGCGCTGCTCAGGCACGAGAGCCGCGGCCTGCATTTCAGTCGCGACTACCCGCGCACCCTGCCGGTCAGCTTCCCGACCGTGCTGATCGCCGAGCGCGGGCTGCGCAAGCTCTGAGCCGGGGCATCAGGGCGCGGCGCTGTGTCGCAGCAGGATCGATTGGAGGCTGCCGTCCTTCTGCATCGCGGCCAGCGCGGCTTCGATGCGCGGCAGCAGCGGCAGCAGGGACGAGCGCTTGCCCAGCAGCAGGTAGATCGGGGCACTGCCGAAACCCAGCGCATGCTCGCGGAACTGCACGTCCGGCTGCAGGCGCTGCGTCGCATCCAGGAACACCAGCCGGTCCTCGATCACCATGTCGATGCGCGCCAGCATCAGCATGCGCACCAGGCCCTCGGTGCTGCTGGCGGGGCTGTAGTCGCCGCAGCCCAGGTGGGTCTTGACCCAGCTGTTGCCGCGCACCGCGGCGATCCGGTAGGCGCACAGCCGGGTGGGGGTGAGCGAAACCCCCGCGGGCGGAGGCTCGGCATCCTGGCGCATGAAGGCGCTGACCTGCGAGGCCAGCAGCGGCTCGCCCACCCGGCGCGCGTATTCCAGCCGTTCCGGTGTGCTGCTGGCGAAGAAGGCGTCGGCCTTGCCGGCGGCCACCTCGGCCTGGGCGCGCGCCCAGGGCTGGATCTGATGCTGGGTCTTGAGGCCCAGGCGGCGCGCGAACAGCTCCTCGGCAATCTCCACTTCGATGCCGGCCGCCCGGCCGGCCTCCGGCCAGCTGTAGGGGCGGTAGTCGGCGTAGACGATGCGCGCCTGCTGTGCCTGCGCCGCGGCGCAGATGAGCGCCGCCACCAGCCATGACGCGGTGCGCAGCGCTGGCACGCCGCGCGGGCTAGCGCTTCTTGGCGCGTAGCGCGGTGCGGGCCTGCACGAAGTTGAAGGCATAGCTCACCGCTTCGGCGATGGCGGCGTCGGTCTCGAGGCGCTCGGGCTCGGTGAGGTAGAAGGAGAAATCCACCGCATGGCGGATGTAGCGCGGCGGCAGGCGGTTCAGCGCCACGCAGGCCACGTCGCAGAGCAGATCGTCGTCGGCCTCGATGGCCGGGAAGCGGGGTGCTTCTTGCATCACGGCGGCGAAGACCTCGCGTTCGTGGTGGTTGTAGAGCGAGGTGAAGTCGACCGTCTGCATGGTGTTGTCCCCAGGGTTGTGGGCAGGAACGATAGAACGTTTATAGCCGCCCTAGCGGACAAAAAGAAAGCCCCCGACGGGCTTATTCGCTGGGGGCTTGTCCTAGGGCGAGCGAACGCTAGGCGGCGCCGATGCCCGGCACTAGGCCGGCCGCCTGCGCGCGGCGCGCAGCGGTGAAGTCCAGCATGCGGGTGATGCAGGTCAGCGCCTTCACGCGCGTGGCCTCGTCCACCAGGATCTCGCCCGCGCCATGCGCCAGGCAATCCACCAGGCCTTGCAGGCCGTTCATGGCCATCCAGGGGCAATGCGCGCAGCTCTTGCAGGTGGCGCTGTTGCCGGCGGTGGGAGCCTCGATGAGGGTCTTGCCCGGTGCCAGCTGGCGCATGCGGTGCAGGATGCCGTTGTCGGTGGCGACGATGTACTCCTGCGCCTTGCCTTCCACCACCGCCTTGATCAGCGCCGAGGTCGAGCCCACCACATCGGCCTGGGCCACCACGCTTTGCGGCGACTCAGGGTGCACCAGGATCAGCGCGCCGGGGTGCTTCTCGCGCAGCAGCTCCAGCTCCAGGCCCTTGAACTCGTCGTGCACGATGCAGGCGCCGTTCCACATCAGCATGTCGGCGCCGGTCTGCTCCTGGATGTAGCGGCCGAGGTGCCGGTCCGGTGCCCACAGAATCTTCTCGCCACGCGCCTTCAGCTCGCTGACGATGTCCAGCGCGCAGGAGCTGGTGACCATCCAGTCGGCACGCGCCTTCACCGCCGCGCTGGTGTTGGCATAGACCACCACGGTGCGGTCGGGGTGGGCGTCGCAGAAGGCCGCAAAGTCGTCGGCCGGGCAGCCCAGGTCGAGCGAGCAGGTGGCGTCCAGGTCGGGCATCAGCACGCGCTTTTCGGGGCTGAGGATCTTGGCGCTCTCGCCCATGAAGCGCACGCCCGCCACCACCAGGGTGCTGGCCTGATGGTCGCGGCCGAAGCGCGCCATCTCCAGCGAATCGGACACGCAGCCGCCGGTCGCCAGGGCCAGGTCCTGCAAGTCGCCGTCCACATAGAAATGCGCCACCAGCACGGCGTTGTGGGCGCGCAGCAGTTCGGCGGCGCGTTGCTTCAGGGCCTCGCGCTGCGGCTTGTTGAGCGGGGCGGGCACCTTGGCCCAGGCATGGGCCGTGCAGCTCTGGCCTTCGGCGTCCTGGCGGGTGTAGTCGTAGAGAACCTGATCCATCGTCTTTGCGCTTGCGCTTGCACTCTGAGCCCTGCGGGGCCGGGTCGCCATGGTAGCCCAGCAGGGCAAACCCTGGCGTCAGGCTAGACTGTCGCCCATGCGAAGTGAGGGGGAGCCCATACCGTCGAAGCCAGGCATGCGCCCAAGCCGCTCATGGCCCTTGCGTCTGTGCGCCTGTCTGCTGCTGCTCTGCCTGGGCGCGGCAGCCCAGGCGGCCGAGCAGATCCGCTTCGCGCTGGGCCAGGCCTGGGCGCCGCCGTTCTCGCTGGTGCAGGACGGCGAGCTGCGCGGCGGCCTTCTCTACGAGCTGATGGAGCAGATCGCGCGCGAGGCCAAGGCCGAGGCGGTCTACATCCCCTTGCCGCCACGCCGCGTCGACGCGGCGCTGGCCGAGGGCAAGATCGACATGCATTGCTTCGTCAGCCCGCGCTGGTTCGCCAAGGTGCCGCCGGCGGCGCGCTGGAGCCTGCCGCTGCTGGCGCTGGACGATGTGCTGCTGGCCGGCCCGACCTTTGCCGGCCCGCTCAAGAACGGCCAGGTCGACCTGGAGGCCGCGCGACAGCTCAGCCTGGGCGTGGTGGTGGACTATCACTACCCCAGCCTGGCGCCCTGGCTGGCCAAGGGCCATCTGCAGGCCGACGAGGCGCCCACGCAGGAAAGCGTGCTGGAAAAGCTGCTGCGCGGCCGTACCGCGCTGGCGGTGGCGAACCGCTACACGGCGGTGGCCTTCAACAAAAGCCTGCCGGCCGACAAGCAGCTGCGCGTGCTGCAGACGGTGGACTCGGTGAGCACGCATTGCCTGCTGGCCGAGCGTACCCAGCTGAGTGCCGAGCGGCTGTTGGGCGCGGTCAACCGGGTGGCCAAGAGCGCGGCCTGGCGCGACACCCAGGCGCGCTATCGCTGAGCGCCGCGGCGCAGCCGCCGCCGAGCCGCCTCAAGGCGGCTGAAGCCCCCGTGGGGGGCAGTGAAACGAAGTGAGCGTGGGGGCTCACGATTGATTCAGGCCTCGGCAAAGAAGCGGCTCGGCGGCATGCCGACGGTGCGCTTGACCATGGCGGTGAAGGCGCTGGCGCTGCCATAGCCCAGCTCGGCCGCGATCAGGCTCATCGGGCGCTTGCGCGCCGCCAGCGCGAGGGCATGGGCCAGCAGCGCCTGCGAGCGCCATTGCGCATAGCTGCTGCCCAGCTGCTCGCGGAACAGGCGCGAGATGGTGCGCTCGCTGGCCCCCACCTCGGCGGCCCAGTCGGCCAGCGCGGCATGCCGCACCGGGTTGGCCAGCACGGCCTCGCAGAGCTTGCGCAGGCGCGCGTCCTGCGGCAGGTCCACGCCCAGGCGCAGGCTGCTGGCGCGGCCGAGCTCGTCCAGCACCAGGCTGGCAATGCAGCGCTCGCGTGCCTGGTCCTGCGGCGTGGTGGCGGGGCCCTCGGGATCCTCCGGGTGTATGGCCAGCTGCAACACCAGCTCGCGCAGCAGCGGCGACACCTCCAGCACGCGAGAGTCGGCCCAGACACCCTGGGCCCCGCCGGCCTCGCCCGCGCTGCCATGCAGATAGAGCGTGCGCAGGTCGCAGCGTTCCACCGCCGTCACCGCGTGCACCACGCGCGGCGGTATCCACACCGCGCGCGAGGGGGGTACCAGAAAGGTGGCGTGCGCCGTGTTGACACGCACCACGCCATTGATCGAGAACACCAGCTGGCCCCAGTCGTGGTGATGGGCCTGGATGTCCATGTGGTGCGCCATCAGCCGGGCCTTGGCGCGCACCGGCCGCTCCGTGCTGGGGGCATAGCGCAGCGGGTCCAGGGGCGGCACGCTGGTGCGCGCGCGCGGCGGGGCGGGGCGGGGCTTGACTGGGCTCATGGCCGGATTTCAACAGAAATTGGCGAACTATCGCAACCCGGCCGCGTTCATCCTGCCAATATCGTGGCCATGACGACGCATACCGCAACCCTCTCCCTGCCGGCCGCGGCCGAGGCCGCGCGCAAGGACTTCAGCACCATAGTCCTGATCGGTCTGGCGCATGGCACTTCGCATTTCTTCCACATGCTGCTGCCGCCGCTGTTCCCGGCCTTCATCCGCGACTTCGGCCTGAGCTATTCCGAGCTGGGCCTCCTAGTCACCACCTTCTTCGTGATCTCCGGCATCGGCCAGGCCCTGGCCGGCTTTCTGGTGGACCGCACCGGCGCGCGCCCGGTGCTGTTCGCCGCGCTCGGCTGCTTCGTGCTCGCCTCGGTGGCGGCGGGCCTGGCCGGCGGCTTCATGGGCCTGATGCTGGCCGCGGCGCTGGCCGGCCTGGGCAACTCACCCTTCCATCCGGTGGACTTCACCATCCTCAACAAGCGCGTCTCGCCGCCGCGCCTGGGCCATGCCTTCTCGGTGCACGGCATCTCGGGCAATCTGGGCTGGGCCATCGCGCCGGTGTTCTCCATCGGCATTGCCGAGTTGAGCGGCAACTGGCGTGTCGCCTACCTGGGCACGGCCCTGGTGGCGCTGGCGGTGATGGGCCTGCTGGCGCTCAAGCGCGACGCCATCGACGATGCCCAGGGCGAGTGGGCGCATGAGAAGGCCGGCGCCGCGGCGCTCAAGGAGGAGCACCCGATGGCCTTTCTGCGCCTGCCCTCGGTGTGGCTGTGCTTCTCCTTCTTCTTCTTCACCACCGCGGCGCTGAGCGCGATCCAGAGCTTTGCCAGCCCGGCCCTGGCCAGCCTCTACGGCCTGCCGATCAAGGCCACCGCCTTCGTGGTGACGGGCTATATGCTCAGCGGCGCGCTGGGCATGTTCATCGGCGGCTTCTGGGTGGCGCGCTCGGCCAGCCTGGAGCGCAATATCTCGATCGCGATGGCGGGCGCGGCCCTGGCCCTGGTGCTGGCCGCCACCGGCCTGCTGCCGCCCCTGCTGGCCGCCGGCGTCGCCGCGCTCGCGGGCTTTGGCACCGGCCTGGCCGGCCCCTCGCGCGACATGCTGATCAAGCGCGCGGCGCCGCCCGGCGCCACCGGCCGGGTCTATGGCACGGTGTACTCGGGCCTGGACGTGGGCTTTGCAGTGGCCGCGCCGATCTTCGGCGCGCTGATGGACCGCGGCCTGGCGGGCGGCATCTTCTACGGCGCGGCGATCGCTTTGTTGATGGGCATCATGGCGGCCAGCATGGTGGGGCTTGTCCGCAGGAAAAGCGCCTGAAGCCGGCGCTACAGTCGCCGGCATGACGACGACTACCCCCAACACCCCCTCGTCCCGACTGGCCGGCCATGCGCTGGTCGAGGCCCTCATCGCCCAGGGCGTGGACAGCGCCTTCGGCGTGCCCGGCGAAAGCTATCTGGCCGTGCTGGACGGCTTTCACGAGCATCGTGAACAGATTCGCTTCATCGCCTGCCGGCAGGAGGGCGGGGCGGCCTTCATGGCCGAGGCCCAGGGCAAGCTGACGGGCCGGCCCGGCATCTGCTTCGTGACGCGCGGCCCCGGCGCGACCAATGCCAGCATCGGCCTGCACACCGCCTTCCAGGACTCCACGCCCATGGTGCTGTTCATCGGCCAGGTGGCCAGCGACCAGCGCGACCGCGAGGCCTTCCAGGAGGTCGATTACCGCCAGATGTTCGGCCCCGGCACCCTGGGCATGGCCAAGTGGGTGGGCGAGGTGCACGACCCCGATCGCCTGCCCGAGTATGTGGCGCGCGCCTTCCATACCGCCATGCAGGGCCGGCCCGGCCCGGTGGTGCTGGTGCTGCCCGAGGACATGCTGACGCGCAGCACCAGCGCCCCGGTGCTGGCGCGCGCCGAGGCCGCCCAGGCCTGGCCCGCGCCGGCCGCCCTGGCCGATCTGCGCGAGAAGCTGCTGGCCGCCAAGCGCCCCTTCGTGCTGGCCGGCGGCGGCGGCTGGACGCCCGAGAGCTGCGCCGCGCTGCAGCGCTTTGCCGAGGCTTGGGCGTTGCCGGTGGGCTGCGCCTTCCGCTTCCAGGACCTGTTCGACAACCGCCATCCGCAGTACGCCGGCGACGTCGGCATCGGCATCAATCCCAAGCTGGCGGCGCGCGTGCGCGAGGCCGACCTGGTGATCGCCATCGGCCCGCGCCTGGGCGAAATGACCACCGGCGGCTACACCTTGCTGCAGGCGCCGCGCCCGGCCCAGACCCTGGTGCACATCCACGCCGGCGCGGAGGAGCTGGGCCGCGTCTATGCGGCCGATCTGCTCATCAATGCCAGCATGTCCTGTGCCGCCCAGGCGCTCGAAACCCTGGCCGCGCCGCCCTCGCTGCCTTGGGGCGACTGGACCGCCCAGGCCCATGCCGACTACCAGTCCAATCTCGTGCCGCAGGCGGTGAGCCCGCTGGACATGGCCGAGGTGGTGAAGCTGCTGTCCAGCCGCTGCCCCGAGGGCACGGTGTTCACCAATGGCGCCGGCAACTACAGCGGCTGGCTGCACCGCTTCCATCAATACCCGGCGCTGCAGCAGCATGGCCGCACCCAGCTCGCGCCCACCAGCGGCGCGATGGGCTATGGCCTGCCGGCCGCGGTGGCAGCCAGCCTGCTGGATCCGCAGCGCTGGGTGGTCAATATCGCCGGCGACGGCGACTTCCTGATGAATGGGCAGGAGCTCGCCACCGCCACCGGCTATGGCGCGCGCAAGCTCATCAGCGTGGTGGTGGACAACGGCACCTACGGCACCATCCGCATGCACCAGGAGCGCGAGTACCCCGGGCGGGTCTCGGGCAGCGATCTCTTCAACCCCGACTTCGCCGCCCTGGCGCTGGCCTATGGCTGGGCCGCCGCACGCGTCGATCGCACCGAGGAGTTCGCGGCGGCGCTGGATGCGGCACTGCAGGCCGGCAAGCCGACGCTGATCCATCTGCGCCTGGCCACCGACGTCTCGACCAGCCGGGCCACGCTGAGCAGCATCCGCGAGGCGGCGCGCCAGCGTCTGGGACAATCGGGGCATGGAAAAGATTGATTTCGAATTGCGCGGCGAGTTCATCCCGCTGGACAGCCTGCTCAAGGCCACCGGCCTGGCCGAGAGCGGCGGGCGCGCCCGCATGATGGTGGCCGAGGGCATGGTGCAGGTGGATGGCCGGCCCGAGGCACGCAAGACCGCCAAGATCCGCGCCGGCCAGGTGGTGAGCCTGCATGGCGCCCAGGTGCGCGTGCTGGCCGATCCGACCCAAGCTTGACCTATCTGGAGGCCTGCCCATGGCGCAGCCATTCTCGACCTGCGACTTCTGCGATGCGCACAAGAACGATGCCAGCGGCGACTTCCGCGTCATCCCTGGCGGCCTGTACCGCAGCTATGGTGCGCTGGACAGCTTTGCGGGCCCCATCAGCACGGTGCGTTGCCTGGACGACAACAGCCTGGTGAAGGCCGCGGTGGAAAGCCCCGGCCAGGGCCGCGTGCTGGTGGTGGACGGCGGCGCCTCGATGCAGCGCGCCCTGCTGGGCGGCAATCTGGCGGCGGCGGCCGCGCGCAACGGCTGGGCCGGCCTGCTGATCCATGGCTGCGTGCGCGACCTGGCCGAGCTGCGCCAGGCCCAGACTGGCATCCTGGCGCTGGGCCATGTGCCCATGCCCACCGATCGCCAGGGCCAGGGCTCGGCGGACCTACCGCTGCAACTGCACGGCTGCTGGATACGGCCGGGCGAATGGCTGTATGCCGATGCCGACGGGGTGGTGATCAGCGCGCGGGCGCTGCGTTGACCCACCCTCAGCGATAGCGCGACAGGATGCGCTCCACCGAGCCATCGGCGAGCAAGTCGTCGATGGCCTGGTTGACCTGGCCGAATGGCAGCCTGGCCTTGCGTGAAAAGGCGCAGCGCGCGTCGATGCGCCCGAGCGTCAGCACGGTCCTGAGCCCGGCCTCGGGGTGCTGGCGCAGGAAGTAGGCCAGCGAGGTGCGCTCGGCCAGGGCGTAGGGCAGGCGCTGCGCCGCCAGCTTGCGCAGATTGGCCAGCATGGTGGGGGCGTCGTCGCGCACAAAGCCCGCGCCCAGCAGGGCTTCGACCTCAGGGTAGCGGTAGCCCACCACCGTGCCGATCGCCTGGCCCTCCAGCTCCTGCAACTGCGCCAGCTCGGGCGCCTGCTGCGTGCCGGCCAGCAGCGCGGCGTCCGGAATGACGACGCTGCTCCAGTCGTGCTGGCCATCGAGCCAGCCCGGAATCACATAGCAGAGGCCATCGGCCTCACCATCGCGCAGGGCCGCGCGCACGCGCCGGCTGGGCAGGGGCAGAAAGCGTGCGCGCCGCTGCAGGCGCGCGGCGATGGCCTCGCCCAGATCCTTCAGAATGCCGGCGCGCAGCCGGTTGCCTTCGAATTCCGCCAGCGGCAGGGTGTTGCTGGTGGGCGCGATGAACACCAGCTCGGGCCGCTCGGGCGCCTGCGCCCGGCACGTCGCGCCGCCGATGGCCGCGAACAGCAAGCCTGCCAGCACCCATTGCTCCGGGCGCCAGGGCCGCAAACGAGTAGTTCCGAGGGCTGGCATCGCCCTGCCAGCATAGCGGCAAGGTGCTGCGCCGGCGCGAAGCCGGCCGCACTGGGCGCATGCCGGCCTCGATCGGTCGCGCGCCAGCGCTGCAGCCGTCGCCCGCACAGGGGACGTCGGTCCCACGCCTTAGGGGCCCGTGCGGCTTGCAAAGAGGCATAGGATGCGCCGGCACCTACCAAACTCAGGGAGTTCAGCATGCAGCACATTTGCGGCGCATTGCGCGCGGTCTCGATGGCGGCTCGTTCGAACTTGCGTGTGGCCCTGCCACTGGCCATCCTGCTGGGCGCATCGGCCGTGAGTGCCAATCCCGAGCTGAGCTTCAGCAGTTATGCGCAGGTCTACGGCTATATCTACACCAGCTATTCCAGCCCCTTGCTGGGCGACGTCAGCTTCCAGCTCAACCTGCCCGCGGACTACCGCGGGCTGCAGGCCGGGCAGACCTCCACCGGCGTGGCCAGCATCAACTACAGCGTGCCGGCCGGCAATGGCGGCACCGGCGATCCGATCTACGACATCGTCACCAGCAACGGCCAGTACGGCTTTGCCTACCAGGGCAAGGCCGAGGCCGATGGCCTGAAGCTGCGCACCGCGATACAGGTCAGCACCGTGGACGCGGGCGCGAACCTGGCCAACTCGCCCAACAGCAACCTGAGCGCCTACGCCTATGCCTCGTGGAGCCAGCAGATGTATATCGCGCCCACGGCGGACCGGCCCTTGGGCAGCTATGGCGCCATCCTGGTTGGCCTCACGGTGGATGGCAGCTTCCCGGGTCTCAGCGATCCGAACTGGTCGAGTTCGGCCAGCCTGACGGCGCGTGCGCACTCGTCCTTCACCGACACCGCCGGCGTCAGCTACCAGAGCGATTTCTACGTCAACGCGGCGGCCGGCGATCCCGACTGGAGCGGCTCCAGGACGGTGTTCAAGAAGCTGCTGTTCCAGTACGGCACGCCGTTCTCGATCGACCTCTACCAGTACAACTGGGCCTGGTCGAATGGCTCGGCCGACTTCTTCAACACCGGCAAGATCAGCTCGATCGAGTTGCCCTACGGCGCCTCGCTGGACTCCGGCGCGCAGCAGGACGGCCTGGGCGGGGTGAGCATCTTTGGCACCGTGTTCAATTCCGCCACCGTCGATGCGCAGAACACCAACTGGGACTTCGGCAACAACGGCGGCGGCTTCACACCGCAGGTGCCCGAGCCGTCCAGCTATGCGATGTTGCTGGCCGGTCTGGTGGCGGTGGGCTTTCTGGCGCGGCGCCGGCGTTAAGCCCGGTCAGGCGGCCCGGGGCTGGAACAGGCTCAGCAGCCGGTCCAGCCCGCCTTCGTTGATCGCCACCATGGCCTGCGCCCGCACCTTGGGCTTGGCGTGGTAGGCCACCGAGAGACCGGCTGCGCCCATCATGGGCAGGTCGTTGGCGCCATCGCCCACCGCGATGCACTCGCCCGGCAGGGCGCCGATCTCGGCCGCGCATTGCAGCAGCATGCGGCGCTTTTCCTCGCCGTCGCAGATCTCGCCCCAGGCCTGCATCAACAGGCCGCCGCTGAGGGCGCCTTCGACGATCTCCAGTTCATTGCTGCGCACCCAGTCCATGCCCAGCTCGGCGGCGACGTAACGGGTGAAGAAGGTGAAACCGCCCGACACCAGCACCAGCTTGAGCCCGGCGGCCTTGAGCGCGGCGCAGAGTTCGCGTGCGCCCGGGTTGAAGCGCAGGCGCTCCTTCAGCACGGCCTCCAGCGCCGCGACGGGCACTCCCTTGAGCAGGGCCAGGCGGCGGCGCAGGCTGTCCTTGAAATCGCTGATCTCGCCGCGCATGGCGGCCTCGGTGATGGCCGCCACCTCGGCCTTGCGGCCGGCGGCATCGGCGATCTCGTCGATGCACTCGATATTGATCAGGGTCGAGTCCATGTCGAAGGCGGCGAGCTTGTAGTCGCTCAAACGCAGCGGGGGCGTGAAGCCCTGGGTCACGAGGGTCAGGTCTTGCATATCTGTCAGTCTTGCTTGATCGGGTTGCCGAGGAGGCGCAGCACCTCACGGATCGCTTGCGCGCGGTCCTTGGGGTCGCTCAGCGCCTTGTCGATGCGCAGCTTGTCGTTGCCTACCAGCTTGATGGTCTTGTTCTTCTGCACCAATTCGATCACGCGCATCGCGTCGATGGGCGGATTCGGGCGGAAGTTGATGTTCATCACCGTGGGCGCCG
This sequence comes from Roseateles sp. FW301-B2, assembly GCF_058788955.1. Classification (NCBI taxonomy): domain Bacteria; kingdom Pseudomonadati; phylum Pseudomonadota; class Betaproteobacteria; order Burkholderiales; family Sphaerotilaceae; genus Roseateles; species Roseateles sp. FW301-B2. Next base: position 83,873 of record NZ_JBYTBE010000008.1, on the reverse strand, counting down.
CATCGATCTTGGCCACGCCATAGGGCTTGGCCAGCACGCGCAGGCGGTGCGTGTCAAACAGGGTCTGGCCCTGCGCCGGCAGCTTGCCGAAGCGGTCGGTGATCTCTTCCAGCATGGCGTCGATCTGCGCCGGCTTGTCGGCCGTGGCCAGGCGCTTGTAGAGCGAGAGCCGCACATGCACGTCGCCGCAATAGGCGTCGGGCAGCAGGGCCGGGGCGTGCAGATTGATCTCGGTGGTGGCCGAGAGCGGCGAGAGCAGGTCGGGCTCCTTGCCGGCCTTGAGCGAGCGCACCGCTTCCGAGAGCATCTCGTTGTAGAGCTGGAAGCCGACTTCCATCATGTTGCCGCTCTGGTTCTCGCCCAGCACCTCGCCGGCGCCGCGGATCTCCAGATCGTGCATCGCGAGGTAGAAGCCCGAGCCCAGCTCCTCCATCGCCTGGATGGCCTCCAGGCGCTGCGCCGCCTGCTTGGTGAGGCCCTCGATGTCCGGCACCATCAGATAGGCATAGGCTTGGTGGTGCGAGCGGCCGACGCGGCCGCGCAGCTGGTGCAACTGGGCCAGGCCGAACTTGTCGGCGCGGCTGATGACGATGGTGTTGGCGGTGGGCACGTCGATGCCGGTCTCGATGATGGTGGAGCACAAGAGCACGTTGTGCTTGCCGCCCACGAACTCGCGCATCACCCGCTCCAGCTCGCGCTCGGGCATCTGGCCGTGGGCGACGATGATGCGCGCCTCGGGCAAGAGCTCCTCCAGCTTCTGGCGCCGGTTCTCGATCGTCTCGACCTCGTTGTGCAGGAAGTAGACCTGGCCGCCGCGCTTCAATTCACGCAGCACCGCCTCGCGGATGGTGCCGCTGCTCTCGGCGCGCACAAAGGTCTTGATGGCGAGGCGGCGCTGCGGCGCGGTGGCGATCACGCTGAGGTCGCGCAGGCCTTCCAGCGCCATGCCCAGCGTGCGCGGGATCGGCGTGGCGGTGAGCGTCAGCACGTCGACCTCGGCGCGCATCGCCTTCATCGCTTCCTTGTGGCGCACGCCGAAGCGGTGCTCCTCGTCGATGATGAGCAGGCCCAGGCGGTTGAACTTGACCTCCTGCGAGAGCAGCTTGTGGGTGCCGATGACGATGTCGATGGTGCCGTCGGCCAGGCCCTCCATCGCCGCCTTGATCTCTTTGGTCGAGCGGAAGCGGCTCATCTCCGCCACCTTCACCGGCCATTTGCCGAAGCGGTCGGCGATGTTCTGGTAATGCTGCTCGGCCAAGAGCGTGGTGGGCGCCAGCAGCGCCACCTGCTTGCCGCCCATCACCGCGACGAAGGCGGCACGCAGCGCCACCTCGGTCTTGCCGAAGCCCACGTCGCCGCAGACCAGGCGGTCCATGGGCTTGGGCGAGATCATGTCCTGGATCACCGCATGGATGGCGGCGCGCTGGTCGGGTGTTTCCTCGAAGCCGAAGCTGGCCGCAAAGGCCTCGTAGTCGTGCGGCGAATAGCGGAAGGCATGGCCCTCGCGGGCGGCCCGGCGGGCGTAGAGGTTGAGCAGCTCGGCCGCGGTGTCGCGCACCTGCTCGGCGGCGCGGCGCTTGGCCTTCTCCCATTGGCCGGACCCGAGCCGGTGCAGCGGCGCCTCCTCGGCGCTCACGCCGGTGTAGCGGCTGATCAGGTGCAGCTGGGCCACCGGCACATAGAGGGTGGCCTTGTCGGCGTACTCGAGGTGCAGGAACTCGGAAGCGCCGTCACCGATGTCGATATTGATCAGGCCCTGGTAGCGCCCGATACCGTGGTTCACATGCACCACCGGGTCGCCCACCTTGAGCTCGGAGAGGTCCTTGATGAGCGCGTTGACGTCGCTCACCTGCTCCTGCTTGCGGCGCCGGCGTGTCGTCGGCGTGGTGGCGAAGAGCTCGGTCTCGGTAAAGAGCTGGATGACGTTGCCACCCTCCGGCTCGTACCAGAAGAAGCCGGCCGCCAGCGGCGCGGCGGTGATGGCGAACTTCTCGTCCGAGGCCTCGAACTCGGCAAGACCTGACACCGAGGGCGGATCGATCTTGTTGTCGCGCAGCAGCTCCAAGAGGCTCTCGCGCCGGCCTTCGCTCTCGGCCAGCAGCAGCACGCGGTGCGGCGTGCTCTTCAGGTGCGCGGCCAGGCGCGCCAGCGGCTCCTGCGCGCCGCGCTCCACGCTCACATCCGGCAGGGGCCGGGCATAGTCCACCGGCTCGCTGCCGCGCAGCGCCAGCACCGCATGCGCATGGGTGAGGCTGAAGAAGTCTTCCACTGGCAGGAAGATCTCCTCGGGCGGCAAGAGCGGCCGCTCGGGGTCGTGCTGCAGGAAGCGATGGCGCTCGCGCGTGTCGGTCCAGAAACGCTTCAGTGCCTCGTCCACCTCGCCATGCAGGGCCAGCGCGCAGTCGCTGCCCAGGAAGTCGAAGATGGTGGCGGTCTGCTCGAAGAACACCGGCAGGTAGTACTCGATGCCGGCGGTGGCGATGCCCTGGGCCATGTCCTTGTAGAGGCGCGACTTGGTCGGGTCGCCGTCCATCTTCTCGCGCCAGCGCGCGCGGAAGGCCTGGCGCGCCGCCTCGTCCATCGGGAACTCGCGGCCGGGCAGCAGGCGCACCTCGGGCACCGGATAGAGGCTGCGCTGGCTGTCGGGGTCGAAGGTGCGGATCGAGTCCACCTCGTCGCCGAACAGGTCCACCCGGTAGGGCACCGGCGAGCCCATCGGGAACAGGTCGATCAGGCCGCCGCGCACCGCGTACTCGCCCGGCGAGACCACCTGGCTCACATGGCTGTAGCCGCCCAGGGTCAGCTGGGACTTCAGGCTGGCCTCGTCCAGGCGCTGCTTGAGCTTGAAATTGAAGGTGGTGGCGGCCAGGAAACTCGGCGGTGCCAGCCGCGTGAGGGCCGTGGTGGCGGGCAGCAGCACCACATCGACCTCGCGCTGGTCCATGGGCTTGCCCTGCGACTGCAGCAGCTGCCAGAGCGTGGCCAGGCGCTCGGAGATCAGGTCCTGGTGCGGGCTGAAGGTGTCGTAGGGCAGGGTCTCCCAGTCGGGGAACACCGCCACGCGCAGCTCGGGGGCGAAGAACTTGAGCTCGTCTTCGAGGCGCTGGGTATCGCCCGGTTCGGCGGTGACGATGGCGCTGAGCCGGCCGGCCTCGCGCTGCTGGCGGATGAAACGCGCCAGCAGCAGGGCATCGGCCGAGCCGGTGGGGCGGGGCTGGTTGAATTTCTTGCCGGGGGAGATCAGGGGCAGCTGCATGGCGCACAAATGAGTTCAGCCCCGAAGCGGGGCCTGGCGCCATTGTAGGGACGCCGCGCCGTGCGACGTCCATGCCGCTCATGCCGCGCAGCGTGCAACTGGTCGCAAGCCGGCTGCTGCCAGCCGCCATCTTCCCTAGAGTGCGCAGCCATGGGCAGCCGCTTGGTGGCGGGGCCCGCCAAGGAGACTCACCATGCCAAGCGCCAGCCGCCATCTGTTTGCCCCCACCCTCGGCCTTGCCCTGCTCAGCGCCGCCTGCCTGGTGGCCCTGCCGGCCCAGGCGGAGGGCTTCAAGGCCGGGGTGGAATTGCGCGAGCAGGCCTCCCTGAGCGAGATCGGTCTGCCCGCCTACCCGGGCGCGACCGAGCAGCGCGACAAGGCCGACGACAAGGCGGCCGTGACCCTGGGCCTGTGGGGTGGCAGCCTCGGCTTCAAGCTGCAGGTGCGCAAATTCGCCAGCGGCGATGCACTGGAGACGGTGGCGGCGTTCTACCAGGACGCCCTGGCGCAGTACGGCGAGGTGCTGGATTGCAGCAAGCCTCAGCCCAGGCGCGCTGCGAAGCACAAGCGCGGCGATGACGATGCCCTGAGCTGTGGCGACGAAACGCCCAAGCCCGGCTCGCGCGTCTACAAGGTGGGCACCGACAAGGACTTCCGCATGGTCTCAGTGCAGCCCAAGAGCGCGGGCGTGCATTTCCAGCTGCTGCGCCTGGTGGCGAAGGGCATCTAGGCGAAAGCGCCGCGCTTCAGCGCTTGCGGCGGCTGAGGCCAAAGGCTCCCAGGCTGCCCGCCAACAGAGCCAGGGTGCCGGGCTCGGGCAGGCGCTGCACCAGGCCGTCGTCGGCACCAAAGGTCTGGAAGCTGCGGCCGTTGGTGGCGAACTGCGCCTGCGTGCCGCCATCGCAGCAGCCTTCCAGGCCCACGATCTTGAGCTGATGATTGCCAGCGGCGATGCTGACGTTGCTGAACTGGAAGGACTGGTTCACATCGGCGTAGCTGCCGCCCCACCACATATCGGTGCTCTTGTAGCCCAAGGCGACGCCGTCCAGGAATATGGCGCCGCCGTGGCCGAAGTCGACCCCGGCGCGCAGCGACCACAGGCCGGCCAGGGCATCGCTGACGCCGAAGTCGATGGTCGACATATAGGCCACGTTGCTGACGCTGCCGCCGAACACCGAGTGGTTGCTCACGCCGTCATACAGGCTCAGCACCGTTTGCTGATGGCTGGCATCGGCCATCGCGCCGCTCACGACGCTGAGATAGGCCGCCGCGCTGGCCTGCGCTCCGGCACCCGAGGTGGCGGTCTCGAAGCTGATGACGCTGGCTTGGGCGCCACAGGCGATGGCGAACGAGGCGATGGCGAGCAGGCGGCGCTTCATGGTGTGTGGTCTGGTGTTGAAGATTGGCGCGAGTATCGTCGCCGCGTGCGCCCTATCTCAGTGACGAAACCCACGAACCGCCCCCCAGGCGCGGGGGAGGGCGCCGATGCGAGCGCCCGTGGCGTGAACTAATTCACCGCCGCGCGGCGTCGCCCCCCGCCCCCCGCCCCCACCGGGTGAGGCCCCCAAAGGCGCCCACTCGTTG